>JBFWPD010000012.1:0-20563 GCA_050250175.1 Vicinamibacterales bacterium | reverse complement strand
CCTTCGGCCACCGGATTGACGAACTCGAGGTGGCTCGGGTTGAAGCAGAGCGACAGGTGGATGTTGTGACCGTCCGTGGTCTGCCAGTCGCTGCTGTAGCCGAGGTGATATTTCACGTCGCCCGGCACCTGCGCGGTGTCGCTGTCGACGTCCTCGAACACGCGGAAGATCTGGCGCGGGCTCTGGCGCATGATGTTGGCCAGCACGTTCAGCCGGCCGCGATGGGCCATTCCGATGACGATCTCCTGAATCCCGTCGGCGCCGGCCTTCTCGATCGCCAGGTCGAGAAGCGGAATGAGGCTCTCGCAGCCTTCGAGCGAGAAGCTCTTCGCTCCCACGTATTTCCGCTGGATGAACTCCTCGAAGCTCACCGCGTCGGTGAGGCGGGTGAAGATCCGGATCTGCTCGTTGCGATCGAGCGTGATTCTGTTCTCCGACCCCTCCATCCGGCGCTGAAGCCACTCCCGGACGTCGCCGTGATCGATGTGCATGAACTGCACGCCGATCGACCGGCAATACGTGCGGCGCAGCGTCTCGAGCACCTCCCTCACGGTCCGCGTCTTCGCGCCTGAGAGCGTCAGGCCCGAGACCTGGAAGTCGAGGTCCCGTTCCGTGAGTCCGTGGAAGGCGGGATCGAGCTCGGCGGGATGCGGGCGTGGCAGACCGAGCGGATCGATGCGCGCGATCATGTGCCCGCGCACGCGATACGAGCGCACGAGCTTGTCCACGCGGTCCTGCAGTCTGGCCACGTCGGTGGGCACGGCCGCTGTGCTGTGCAGGGGCGTGCCTGCGGGGTTGAAGATCGAGGGCGGACCGAACGACGGTCCCGGGCGCCAGGCGCCGTTGCCCGGTTGCTCACCCTTCAGCGCGAGATTCTGGAAAAACTGCCGCCATTCGGGGGACACCGAGTCCTGGCTCTCGATGTACCGCGCGTACATGTCTTCGATGAACGAAACGTTGAGGTCTGCGGGCCAATAGGGGTCGGTATTCATGCCGGTCCGGAGCCCGTCCGCGTATCGTGCCCGGCGCCTGCCGCTTCCGCACGATACCAGTCGAACGTCCGCCTGAGTCCTTCTTCGAGTCCTACGATGGGTTGGTATCCGAGAATTCGTCGTGCCTTGCTGATGTCGGCCTGGGAGTCTCGTACGTCGCCAGTCCGAGCCTCACGATACGCCGGCGCCAGCTGACTGCCGGCCAGCTTCGTGAGCGTCCGCAGCAGCTCGTTGAGCGAGATCCGGCTGCCTGTCGCCACGTTGATGACCTCGCCCGCGGCGCCCTGTGCTTCGCATGCACGCAAGACGCCGTCCACTACGTTGGCGACGTAGGTGAAGTCGCGCGTCTGCTCGCCGTCGCCGTAGACGATCGGCGTCCGATTCTCGAGCAACGCTGTGCAGAACAGGGAGATCACGCCGGAGTAGGGAGACCCGGGATTCTGACGCGGGCCAAACACATTGAAGTATCGGATGGTCACGGTTTCCAGGCCGTACAGCTGCGTGAACATCCGGCAGTACTGCTCCGCCACGAGCTTCTGCAGTGCATACGGCGACAGCGGGCTCGGCGGCATCTCTTCGCGTCTCGGAAGCCCGGGCGTGTCGCCATAGGCCGCCGACGAGCCCGCATAGACGACGCGCTTCACGCCGGCATCGCGCGCCGCCAGCAGCACGTTCAACGAGGCGATGATGTTGGCGCGGTTCGAGGTGAGCGGATCTTCGACCGACCGCGGCACCGATGGAATCGCTGCCTGATGAAGGACGTAGTCCATGTCCTTCACGCTCCGGACACAGACGTCCATGTCGGCGAGATCGCCGGTGACCACCTCGGCGCCTGCCGGGAGGACATCCAGGTTCTGACGCCGGCCGGTCGAGAAGTCGTCGACGATCCGCACGCGATCGCCGCGCCGGAGCAGCGCATCAGCCAGATGCGATCCGATGAACCCGGCGCCGCCGGTGACGAGATATGAGGCCATGGAATGTCGCGCGTCTGCCGCGGACGGCTACATCGGAAGCGCGGCGCGTGGCAGTCCCGGCACGATTGTCGCCGCGTTCGCGTAGTACAGCTTGCGCAGTACCTCGTCGGGGAGCGCCATGCCGTACAGCTTCCAGAAGGCGTGGTAGTCGCGGTAATAGTCGAAGTACTCGTCTCCGGTCTCGAAGACGCGCCAGTAGTACGGATACTCGTCGGGCTGAAAGCTGTCTTTCCCGAACAGCAGCCGATCCTGGTATTTGACGAAGAAGTCGTGCGCAGTCCGTGGCTGCCGGCCGAGATCGTACAGCACGGCGCCGACCTCTCCATAGACGTTCGGATAGCGGTCCATCATCCCGCCGAGCCGGCCCAGGTCCTGGGCGTGCCACCCGAGATGGGCCAGGATGAACTTCGTTCGCGGGTGCCGGGCGATGACCCGGTCCCGCTCCCCCATCAGCTCCTCGAACGACGGAAAGCGCGAGCGGTCGAAATAGCGTCGCTCGTCGAACAACGCCATCTCGAGCCAGCGCTCGTTCTGGTAGTCGAGCGGCTCGAAGAACTGTGCCGGATCGGCGGTGTGAATGAAGACAGGAATGTTCAACCGTCCCGCCGTGGCCCAGATCGGGTCGAGCTCCGGGTCGTCGATGCGGAGGCGGGAACCGTCGGCCTTCCGCGCCGTGAGTCCCAGGCTCTTCATGATCTCGCCGAGTCCCAGGGCGCCGGCCTTGATGTCGGCCTCCAGCTGTTCGGCCGCACGGTCGCCGAAGCCGGGCCCGACGTTCGAGAAGTTGATGTTCGTGAACATTGCCAGCCGATCGCCTCGACCACTCTCGCGGATTGCCTGCAGCTGCTGGCGCAGCCGTTCACCCGAGGCGCCGCCGGTGCTGACCATGACTCCGAGGTTCAACCGATCCATCGCCGCGATGACGTCGTCGATCGCGCCCGGCGCGGCAAAGGAAGGGGGATGACCGTGGATGTCGACCGCGGGAAACCTGGCTCGGGGCACAGGGTGCTCGGCCACCACGAGTGTCGATCGTGGGTCGTAGTCGACGATCGAGGGCGGCGGAAATTCCGGGGCGCGTCCCTCCCCGGGACGGCTGCCCCGCCCGCCCGGAGCCGTGCCCTGCTGGCCGAAGACGCCGACGCCCAGTCCGAGCGCCGCCAGCAGCAACGGCACATATCTGGTCGTGAAGCGCATAGCGTGCAAAGTGTCGCAGCGAGCCGTAAGCCGAATTCTGTTCGCCTGCCAGCCAACCTCGCGGTCAGCCGCAGCGCGTGACGACCATTCCTCTGGCCCGGCCATTGCTGACCGGATCTAGCGACCTACCCGGAGACGTGAACGGGCCGTTCCTTCCCCGAGCCGGCGCCGAGCACCGGCCGCGAGGTGTCTCCCTATTTGGTCTTGCTCCGTGCGGGGTTTGGCCTGCCACCCGTGTTACCACGGGCGCGGTGCGCTCTTACCGCACCTTTTCACCCTTACCCCCGCGCACACGCGCGGAGGCGGTATATTTTCTGTGCCACTTTCCTTCAGGTTGCCCTGACCGGGCGTTACCCGGCGCACTGCCCTGCGGAGTTCGGACTTTCCTCTCCTCACGGCGCACCGGAGCACGCCATGCAGAGCGGTCGTCTGACCCGCTGCAACTCTCTTATTGTACAGGGCTTCAGGCTTCAGGCTTCAGGCTTCAGGCTTCAGGCTTCAGGCCCAGCACCCCGAGGACCCAAAGCACCCTCGAGGACCGTGAGGACCTCACGAATCCCACCCTATCCATCCGTTTCCTGGGAAATCTGGTACTGCTCCAGCTTCTTGTACAGGTTGCTGCGCGGCGTATCGATGACCTCGGCCGTCTTGGAGATGTTCCAGGCATTCTCCCGCAGCTTCGCTACGAGGTACGCACGCTCGGCGTTGTCCTTGAATTCGCGCAGCGTGGCCGCCGGCGTGCCATCGGGAGCTGCGACTGCGCCCCGCGCGCCCTCGGAGGCAGGCGTGCGCAGCGATGCAGGCAGGTCCGCCGCGTCAATCGAGTCGCCTCGCGTCATGATGACCAGGCGTTCGACCGTGTTCCGCAATTCGCGGATGTTTCCCTTCCACCGCGATCGCTCGAGCACGTCGAGGGCCGCCTGCGTGATGCGCTTCGGCCGCGCGTTGTTCTCGCGGCTGAAGAAGTCGAGGTAGTGGCGCACCAGGAGCGGGATGTCGCCGTGCCGTTCGCGCAGCGATGGAACGTGGATGGGGATGACGGCCAGCCGGAAGTAGAGATCTTCGCGGAAGGTGCCCTTCTCGATTTCTTCTTCGAGGTTCTTGTTCGTCGCCGCGATGACACGGACATCGACCTTGATGGTGCGTGACGAACCGAGGCGCTCGACCTCGCCCTCCTGCAGGACGCGGAGCACCTTGGCCTGAGTCTTCGGACTCATGTCGCCCACTTCGTCGAGAAAGATCGTCCCGCGATCGGCCTGTTCGAACTTGCCGACCTGCTTCTCCGTGGCGCCCGTGAACGATCCCTTCTCGTGGCCGAACAACTCCGACTCGATGAGATCCTCCGGAATGGCCGCGCAGTTGACCTGGACGAAACGCTCGCGGGCGCGCAGGCTGTTTCGGTGGATCGTCCGCGCCACCAGTTCCTTGCCGACGCCGCTCTCCCCATGGATCAACACGGTCGCATTCGTGGGCGCGGCCCGCTGGATGGCTTCCATGACCGATTCGAGCGCCCCGCTTTCGCCCACCATCTGATGCCGGATGTCGGCCGCTTTCCGGAGCGAGCGATTCTCATCCCGGAGCCGCCCGTTCTCGAGCGCGCGGGTGAGTGTGGCGAAGAGTCGTCCCGTGCTGTCGAACGGCTTCTCGAGAAAGAAAAACGCGCCGCGGCTCATGGCCTCCACGGCGGTCTCCACGTCTCCATGTCCGGAGATCATGACGACAGGCAGCGCCTCGTTCATCTGCCGCAACTTGATCAGGACATCCATGCCGTCCATGCCGGGCATCTTCAGATCGAGCAGCACGAGGTCGGGACTCTCACGCTCCGCCAGCGCGATTCCCTCCTGGCCGGTTGCGGCCCCCAGGAACTCGTAGTCGTCGTACTCGAGCGTCATCTTGAGCGACTCGCGAATCGCGGCGTCGTCGTCGATGACCAGAATGCGGGGCTTGGGCATGTGTGTGTCCGAATGCGGCCGGCGTTCGGGCGTCAGGGCTCTTCGACCCGCACCGTCTTGAGCTCGCGGTGGGAGCGTATGGCGGAATGCAGATAGAGGGCGAGCACGTCGCCCGGACGGGCGGACGATGCCAGACGGCGATAGTCGGCAACCGAGCCCACCGGCTGCCGGTTGATTTCGAGCAGGACGGTGCCGCGACGGATGTCAGCGTCGAAGGCATTGCTCAGCGGGTCGACGCGTGTGATGAATACGCCGCGCGCCTGCCGCGACAGACCCATGCGGACCGCCGTTGATTCGTCGAGCTCGCGAACCGTCAGCCCGAGCAGCGGATCCTGGTCGGGACGCGCGCCGATGGGAGCGTTGCCGGCGCCAGTCCCGCTCTCGGCAGGCGCCGGCCGTTCTGCCAGCTTCACCGAAAGCGTCTGATGCGCACCATCCCGAACCACGCCAAGCGCCGCCGTCGTTCCCGGCACCCGCGCGGCAATTCTTCGCATGAGGTCGCCCTCGCCGGCCACGGCGACGCGATCGATCGAGACCACGACGTCGTACGGACGAAGGCCGGCCCGCGCCGCCGGGGAATCAGACGCGACGTCCTCGATCAGCGCGCCCTCGCCGATCGGCAGGCTCAACGACTGCTGAACGTCGCGATCCACGTCGCGCATCGTCGCGCCCATGTAGCCGCGGAGCACGCGTCCATCCGCCCGCAGAGCCGGAAGAATCGCGGTCGCAGCGTTGATGGGCACGGCAAACCCGATGTTGCTCGATCGTGAGCTGACGGCCGTGTTGATGCCGATCACTTCGCCGCGCGCGTTGATGAGCGGTCCCCCGCTGTTGCCGAAGCTGATCGCCGCGTCGGTCTGGATGAAGCTGTCGAGGTTGAGGTCTTCCAGCGTCCGGCCCACGAAGCTGACGACTCCGACGGTCACGGTCTGTTCGTAGCCCAAGGGACTTCCGATCGCGCAGACCCATTCCCCGCGGCGAAGCGACGTCGAGTCTCCGAGCGGGGCGACCGGCAGCCCGGAGAGGTCGTCGACCTTGATCAGCGCAATGTCGGTGTCGGGGTCGGAGCCGACGACGCGGGCCCGGGCGGAGCGGCCATCGCTGAGCCGCACGACGATGCGCTCGGCTCCGGCGACGACATGATGATTCGTCAGGATGCTGCCATCGGCATCGATGATGAAGCCGCTGCCCGAGCCGCGCCGGGGTTCGCGGTCGATGCCGAGCTCGCCGAGCAGTCCGCGCATCCGCGCATCGCCTGCTCTCGCGGTGGCGTCGATACTGACGACAGCCGGCGTGAGGCGCTCGACGACGTCGGCGAAGCTGACGAGCGATGCCGGGACTGGCGCAGGCACACGAGAAACGGTCTCGCCGCGTGGTCCCTCATCGGTCTGGCCGGCCGCAACCCTCGACCGGTCGAGGCCTCCGGCGACAATCGCGCCAACCAGGAAGGCCACAGTGGCAACCAGCGAGACGCCGACGATGGTGAAGCGTCGTGACATGGCGAGGCTTTGAAAGAACCGCGAATCAGACCTGCGAATCCATTATAAGAGCCAGAAACTTCGCCTCGTCCAACTCTTCCACGCCGAGTGCACGCGCCTTCTCCAGTTTGCTGCCGGGATCGGCACCGGCAATCACGGCAGTCGTCTTGCGGCTGACCGAGCCCGAGACACGCGCCCCCAGACGTTCGAGTGCTTCGGCGGCCTGCTCTCTCGACATGGATGTCAGCGTGCCGGTCAGCACGTACGTGCGCCCCGAGAGACGTCCGGGCTGATCGGCGTCAGGCGGCGCGAGACTCTCCATGTTGACCCCGGCACGCTTCAGCCGCGCGATGAGATCCCGGTGCCGGGGTTCGTCGGCGAAGCGCCGAATGGACAGGGCGGCAACCGGTCCGATGTCGGGCACGGTCTGGAGCGTCTCGAGGGGAGCGTCGAGGATCTGATCCATGTGGCGCAGCCGCCGCGCGACCGACGCGGCCGCCTTCTCGCCGATGTGGCGGATGCCAAGCGCATAGAGGAGACGCGAGAGATCGTTGGCTTTGCTCGCCTCGATCTGTGCCGCGATGTTGCGCCCGACCTTGCCGAGCCTGCGCGGCCGCGCGCGGTCAGACTGCGGATCGCGCGGTGTCACGACCAGTGCCTCGAGCGTGGCCGGCGCGAGCGCGTACAGGTCGGCGAAGTCGCGCACGAGGCCATGTGCGAGCAGCTGGTCGACGATCGACTCGCCGAGGCCGTCGATGTTCATCGCGCCGCGCGACGCGAAGTGCTCGAGGCTTCGTCGAATCCTCGCCGGGCACGAGAGATTCTCGCAGCGCCAGACGACCTCCTCCTCGTCGCGGCGAAGCTCGCTGCCGCACACGGGGCACTCGGACGGCATCTGCCACGGCACGCTGTCGGGCGCGTGCGGAAGGATCGGTTTGACGACTTTGGGGATGACGTCGCCGCCCTTCTCGATGAGCACACGGTCGCCTTCGCGCAGGTCCTTGCGAGCGACGTCTTCGGCGTTGTGCAGCGTTGCCATCGAGATCGTCGAACCTGCCAGGAACACCGGCTCGAGCGACGCGTAGGGCGTAACCGCACCCGTCCGTCCGACATTGACCAGGATCCGGCGGAGCACCGTCGTGGCCTGCTCGGCGGGAAACTTGAACGCGGTGGCCCATCGCGGAAACTTCGCGGTGGCTCCAAGGCGCTCGCGAAGTACCGGGTCATCGACTTTGATGACGACGCCGTCGGTGTCGAACGGGAGCGTTCGTCGCCGCTCTCCCCATTCCTCGCAGAACAGACGAAGCTCGTCGACTCCGACGAGACGTTGCCAGTGCGGCTCGACCGGCAGCCCCCAGGCGCGCAACGCCGTCAGCATCGACGCATGACTGTCGTATGGCAGCGACGAACCCGAGGTGACGACCTGATACGCGAAGAACGAGAGCCCGCGTCTGGCGACCAGACCGGGATCGAGATTCCGCATCGTGCCTGCGCCCGCGTTCCTCGGATTCGCGAACAGGGGCTCGCCTGCCTCTTCGCGTTCCCTGTTCATCCGGTCAAAGGCCGCGCGAGGCAGGAAGACTTCGCCGCGGACCTCGAGCCGCTCGGCCGGCGCTTCCTCGAGCCGCAGCGGGATCGCCCGGATTGCCCGCACGTTGGCGGTGACGTCTTCCCCGCGCTGGCCGTCTCCGCGTGTCGCGCCCCGCACGAGGCGGCCGTTCTCATACGTCAACGCCATGCTCAAACCGTCGATCTTCAGCTCGGCGACGTAGGCGACCGGCTCGTCGCCTGTGCCGAGCCCCTTGCGCACGCGCTCGTCGAATGCGCGGAGCTCCCCGTCGTTGTATGCGTTGTCGAGGCTGAGCATCGGAGCGGCGTGGTTGACCGTCGGGAAACCCTCGATGGGCGTCCCGGACACACGCTGCGTGGGCGAGTCCGGCGTCACCAGATCCGGGTGGATTGCCTCCAGGCTGGTGAGCTCGCGCATGAGCGCGTCGAACTCGACGTCGGCAATCTCCGGGTCGTTGTCGCGGTAGTAGCGGCCTTCGTGGTAGCGGATGACGCTGCGGAGCTCGTCAAGGCGCTGTTCGACGGAGAGCTTCGGCTTCGTCATCGGGGAACGATCGCGCCAGGCGCGCCGGGCGCGCCGGGGCGGGGCCGCTTAGCGGTCGCGCGAGAGCACGTAGTCAGGCAGCGCGAGCAGTGCGTCGCGCTCGGCGCTGGGCGGGAACGCGGCCAGGGGTTTCTTGGCACGTTCGGCGTAGTCGAGCGCCAGCCGGTTCGCATAGTCGATCGAGCGGTGCTCGTGAAGCACGTGGACCAGCCTCGCCCACTGCTCTTCGGTGGCCGTCCGGCTGGTGATGATCTCGCGGATGATCGGCGCACCAACCTCTTCATCCTGTTGCAGCAGATGAATGAGGGGCAAGGTCATCTTGCCTTCCCGCAGGTCGGCGCCGACGGGCTTGCCGAGGGCCACCGCGTCGCCCGTGAAGTCGAGCATGTCGTCGACGAGCTGGAATGCCATCCCGAGATTGAAGCCGTATTCCTGAAGCGCCTGCGCGCGTTCCGGGGTGATGCCGCCGAGCATGCCGCCGATCTGGGCGCAGCCGCCGAAGAGATACGCCGTCTTCCGGCGGATGATCTCGAGATGCTCGTCCTCGGTGATGTCGGCGTCGCCGTTCTTGGTGAGCTGATACAGCTCGCCCTCGATCATGCGGAGCGTCACGTCGCACAGGAGGCGCACGACCTCGAGCGTGTCGTACGTGAGCGCGAGACGCATCGACTTGATGTAGAGGTAGTCGCCGAGCAACACCGTGATGTTGTTGCCCCAGCGCGAGTGCACCGCGAGGCGCCCGCGCCGCAGGTCCGAGTCGTCGATGATGTCGTCGTGAACCAGCGTGGCCGTGTGGATGAACTCCACGACCGCGGCGTAGCGAACCGCGAACTCGCCCGTATACCCGCTGAGGCGCGCCGCCATCAGCAGGACGGCGGGCCGCACGCGCTTGCCGCCGCTCGTCTGAATGTATTTGCCGATCTTCGGAATCAGATCGACCTGCGATTCAACCTGGCGGCTGAATTCGCGATCGACCAGTTCGAGATCCGCGCGGATCGGCTCGAAGATCTGCGAGAGTGCAGGCGGCGTCTGCTTCACAGTCGGCTCAGGTAGGACTTTATCACGGGCCGAACAGGGCACGGAAGTTCGCGGACGTGCGCTGCTGCATCGCCGAGACGTCCACGCGATGCAGGTCGGCGAGCGCTTCCAGCACGCGCCCGACATACGTGGGTTCGTTGCGCTTCCCCCGGTAAGGGACCGGCGCCAGAAACGGACTGTCCGTTTCGATGAGGAGCCGGTCCAGGGGCACACGACGAACGGTGTCCCGCAGATCGCCGGCCTTCGGAAACGTCAGGATCCCTGCCAGCGAGATGTAGAAACCCAGGGCCAGCCCGGCGTCCAGCAGCGCGGGGCCTCCAGTGAAACAGTGCAGAACGCCGCGCAGCGCAGACCCTCCCTCGCTCCGCAGAATGTCGAGCGTGTCGGTGTCCGCCTCGCGCGTGTGGATGACGACGGGGCGTTCGAGCCCCAGCGCTGCGTGAATCTGCGATCGAAAGACGGCGTGCTGCACGTCCCTTGGCGAGAAGTCGTAGTGATAGTCGAGCCCGATTTCGCCGACGGCGCAGGCCGCGGGCGTGGACTCGACCTGGGTCCTGACCAGGCGGCCGGCACGATCGGGATCGCCGGCAAAGTCGTGCGCCGAGTGCGGATGCACGCCGATCGAAAACCGCGCCGACGGCCAGAGCGTTCGAACGCGCTCGGCCTGGGCGGCCTCCTTCTGATCGCCGGCAGCAAGAATGACGAGCGCCGCCTCGACACCCGCGTCGCGGGATCGCGCGATCACCTCGTCGAGGTCGCCGGCAAAGACTTCGTCGGCGAGGTGACAATGTGAGTCGATCACGAAGCGCTCACCGCACGCGCGAGCCGGGAGGCGGCGGGTTCTCGAAGCTGAGGAGCACGGGCGTGCCGCCCTCCGGACTGGCCGCGAGCACCATGCCGTTCGACTCGACGCCCATCAGCTTCGCGGGCTTCAGGTTGGCCACCACGACGACCGTCCGTCCCACCATCGTCTCGGGCGGATACGCTTCGGCGAGCCCCGCGACAATCGTCCGCTGCTCGGTGCCGAGGTCCACATGGAGCTTGAGCAAGCGACTCGACTTGGGAACCGCTTCGGCCGCGAGGATCTTCGCGACGCGAAGCTCCACTTTCATGAAGTCGTCGATCGACAGACGCTCGCCGGCGGCAGCCGGCTGGCTCGGCGTGGTGGTCGATGCTGCTGGAGACGCGGCGGCCGCAACCGGCGCGGCGGGTGCCGGCGTGCTGTCTGCTGAAACGGCCGGCGCCGGTAGCGAAGCGTCCTTGGGATCGGCGGTCATGCGTTGCAACTCCTCGACGGTGTGTTCGATGCGCGGGAAGAGCGCACTGCTCTCCCCCAGTTTCGTGCCCGGTGCCAGGTCGCCGCGTCTCAACCCCGCCCACGACGTTGCCCGGGGCTCGACGCCCAGCATACGCAACGCCCGCTCGCCGGTCTCCGGAAGGAACGGACGGAGCAGCTCCGCGATGACGCGCAGCGCGTCTGCGGTCATTGCGAGCGCAGTCTCGAGCTCGCCGCGGGCCTCGGGACGCTTGGCGAGCTTCCATGGCTCGCGCAGCACGATGTAGCGATTCGTGGCGCCGATGACGTCCCAGATCTCACGGAGCGCCGCGCTCAACTGAAAGGTGCCGACCAACTCGGGCACACGCGTGATCATCGCGTCGACAGCCCCTGCGAGGTCCGCCTCTTCCGTCCGCGCCTGCAGCGACTCGACGGCGCGAGGCACGACCCCGCCGCAATAGCGATGGATCATCGTCGTGGCGCGGCTCACGAGATTCCCCAGATCGTTGGCCAGGTCCGCGTTGTAACGCGTCAGGAACGCCTCGTCGGTGAAGCTCGCATCCTGTCCGAAGACCATCTCCCGGTAGACGAAGTAGCGGAGCGCGTCGAGGCCGAAGCGATCGACGTAGCCCTGGGGCCGCACGACGTTGCCCTTCGACTTGGACATCTTCGCGCCTTCCATCAGCCACCAGCCGTGGCTGACGATCTGCCTCGGAAGCGGAAGACCCGCGGCCATCAGGAACGCCGGCCAGTAGATCGCGTGCTGCCGGACGATCTCCTTGCCGATGATGTGCACGTTCGCCGGCCAGTAATGGGCGAAGCGCTCCTCGGCGGTCCTGGTGCCCTGGCCGTAGCCAACCGCCGTCATGTAGTTCGTGAGGGCGTCGAACCAGACGTACATCACATGCTTCGGGTCGTCCGGAACCGGAACGCCCCAGGAGAAGGACGTCCGGCTGATGCTCAGGTCTTCCAGCCCGCCTTCGATGAACGCAATGACCTCGTTCTTGCGTCCGGCCGGGGTCACGAAATCCGGATTGGCCCGGAAGTGGTCGAGCAGCGGCTGCTGGAAGGCGGACAGACGGAAGAAATAGCTCTCCTCCGCCACACGTTCGACGGCCCCGCCGCAGATCGGACAGCGTCCGTCCTGCAGCTGCGTATCGGGCACGAACACCTCGTCCACCGTGCAGTACCAGCCTTCGTACGTGCTCTTGTAGATGTGTCCGCGCTCCCTGACCCGCGTCCAGAGCGCCTGCGCCGCCGCATAGTGCCTCGGCTCCGTGGTCCGGATGAAATCGTCGTTGGCGATGTTGAGTGCCGGCAGCAGATCGCGGAAGCGCTCCGAGACCTTGTCGGCAAACGCGCGAGCGTCGAGACCGGCCTTCTGGGCGGCACGTTCGACCTTCTGTCCGTGCTCGTCGGTGCCGGTGAGAAAGAAGACGTCCTCACCCATCAGCCGGTGTGCGCGCGCCACCGCGTCGGCGACCATGGTGGTGTACGCGTGGCCGAGATGGGGCTCGGCATTGATGTAGTAGATAGGTGTGGTGAGGTAGAAACGCTTCACGATTGCACGCTCCGGCGACGGAAGGCCTCAACGGCCGCTGCCTGGATCTCCTTCACCGGCAGGGAGCGTTCGGCGGCCAGCTTCACACAGTCGTCGAACTCCGGTGAGGCATTGGCCAGGCGGTCGCCCTGCCACGCGATCTTGAATCGTACTGTCCCGAATGCCGTCTCCACGCTGACGATTTCCCGGCGGAGGCACTCGCGATCCACGTCGTGATGGCGCAAGCCGATCGTTGTCGTCTCGGCAAACACGATGTCGGTCAGATCCGTCCGCCGTTCCGGCGGCGCGATGACGGTGAGCAGTGTTCCGGGCCGGTTCTTCTTCATCTGGACCGGCACGTAGAACACCTCGAGCGCCCCCGCCGCATACAACCGATCCATCAGCACGCCGAAAATCTGCGGGTTCATGTCGTCGATCTCGCATTCGACCACGGTGACCCGTTCGGTCGCGGCTCCCCGTGCCTCGGTGCCGACGAGCACACGGAGAACATTGGGCGTGTCGCGGGAGTCGCGATCTCCTGCGCCGTATCCCACACGGTCGATCATCATCGGAGGAATGGGCCCGAACGACGTCGCGTACGACGTCGCGATCAACGCCCCTGTCGGCGTGACGAGCTCCTGCTGCTGCGCCCCGCTGTAGATAGGGGCGGTGCCCAGCAGGGCGACGGTCGCAGGTGCCGGGACCGGGAAGATGCCATGCGCCGATCGCACCATTCCACTTCCGACGTTCAGCGGCGAGCAGACCACCCGATCCGCCTTGAGCCATTCGAGCGCGCACACGGCGCCGACGATGTCCACGATCGAGTCGATGGCGCCCACCTCGTGGAGATGGACCGATTCGAGCGGCATCTGGTGGATGGCGGCTTCGACTTTCCCCAGCCGCTCGAACAGCGCCTTGGCGCGATCCCGGCCCGCCGCAGACAGGCCTGAACCGTCGATCAATCGGTAGATCTCCGCAAGGGTCCGATGGCCATGCTCATCGTCGGAGTGCTCGTGCGCGTGTCCATGCTCGTGGCCATGCGAGTGATCGTGCGGATGGTCGTGGCGCGTCAGGCCCCCATCATGGCTGTGCGGATGGCTGTGCTGCGGCTCACCCGCCGATCCGGCTCCGGGTTCGCGGACGATGAACTTCGTGGCCGACACTCCGGCGCGCAGGACCTTCGCGCTCGAGACTTCGAGCCCGTGAACCGACAGGCTTCCAATCGCCTCTCGAAGCACCGCGAGAGGCAGACCGGCATCGAGCATGGCGCCAAGCGCCATGTCGCCTGAGATTCCCGAGAAGCAGTCCAAGTACAGCAGCCGTGCCACGTGCCTAGAGTCTCCCCTGTTCCTTGAAACTGCAGTAGCCGACGTCGCCCAGGATGATGTGATCCACCACCTCGATCCCGAGGAGCACGCCGGCCGCCACCAGCCGTCTCGTCACATCCACATCGTCCGGACTCGGGCTGGGGTCGCCGGAGGGATGATTGTGGAAAACGACAACGGCGGCCGCTGCTTCGAGCATTGCTTCGCGAAATACGTCGCGCGGCTCCACGACGGTCGCGTTCAAGGTGCCAACCGAGACGATCCTGGTCCGAAGGACGCGGTGTGACGTATCCAGCAGCACCGCCCCAAAGGATTCGACCGCTCGCGCCCCGAACGCCGGCAGCAGATAACGCGCCGCGTCACGAGGCGACCTGATGCGCACGCGCTCGGCGGGCATGTGCATCAGGATCCGGCGTCCAAGCTCGAGCGCTGCCAGGATGCGCGCGGCCTTCGCGGCGCCGATCCCATCGACCCGGGCGAGATCCGCGCATGTCGATCGCGCGATCCCGTGTATCCCTCCTCGCGCGACGAGCACATCGTTTGCGACTGCGAGCGCGCCTGCTCGCCCTGAGCCCGTCCCAAGTACCAATGCGACGAGCTCGTTGTCGCCGAGCGACGACACGCCGTGGCGCACCAGCTTCTCGCGCGGGCGATCGTCGGGCGAGAGGTCTTTCATCGTACTATACTGACGACATGTGGATAGCGCGGCGTCTGCGGGCATTGGTGGCGGTTGTGGCGATCGTCAGTGCAGCCTGCGCGGAACCGCCCGACCGCGAGATGCAGCAGGCGCAGGGGGCGATCGACGCCGCGAGGGCGGCCGGGGCCAACGTGTACGCCGTCGACGAATTCAACGCCGCGCAGCTGGCGCTGACCAACGCCGAAGCAGCCGTCGAAGCCGGCGACTACAGGCTGGCCCTCAGCCACGCCGTGGACAGCCGCGATCGCGCGCAGCACTCTGCGCAGCTTGCCGCGGACGGCAAGGCGGTCGCCCGCGTGGAGGCGGATCGGGCGATCACCGCGCTGAACGATGCGGTATCGGCTGCACGGACCACGGCGGCCGCTGCGCAGAAATCGCGTGCGCGGGCTTCCGATATTGAGACGGCCACGACCGCTCTCTCGCATGCTGAAGGACAGTTGCAAGAAGCGCGCACAAGGTATGACAGCGGCGAATACATGGCCGTTGTCACGCTGGCCAGTGAAGCGCGCACCGTGCTCGAGGCCGCGTTCGCCGCTCTGACTGCGCTCCCGCCAGCTGCCCCGCGAAGGGCCCGCTAGTCCGATCGCAATTTCTGCACGCGCTGCGGAGGGTTCTGACGCAGCGATTGCGCTCAGTCAGGAAGGTCGCGGCACCACTCTCCCGAACAGAGCACCTCCGCCCATCCTGTGAGATAGACGGCGTCCGGAAGCCATTCGACTCGCTGAGGGCCGCCAGGCGCGATGACATCGGCCACGTGTTCCGCGCCGCCGAACGATGCGCAGGCGACGAGCGCCGCGCACGAACCGGTTCCGGACGACGATGTGGGCCCGACGCCCCGCTCCCAGATCAGAATCCGGACTCTGTCGGGAGCCTCGACGTCCGCGAACTCGACGTTGGTGCCTTCGGGAAAGAGCTCGTGGCGTTCGAGCGCCGCGCCAATCCGTCGAAACGCATCATCGTCAGGCAGCGGTCCGACGATCACGCACTGCGGATTCCCCATGCTCAGGACCACTGGTTGCACGGTCGCTCCGGCAATTTCGAACGGCAGGATTCGCTCGATGCCCGCAGGTGCGCCCATCGACGCGCGGAACGTCTGCAGCGTGCCCTCGTGCGCCAGCTTGGTCAGACGCTTGACGCCCGCGTCGGTGTGGATCGCCACCGACTGCCCGGGCCGTGTGTCGTCGCGCAGCAGCAGGGCCCCGAGCGCGCGCACGCCATTCCCCGACACTTCGGCCCGGCTGCCATCCGCGTTGAACAGCCGCATGTGCACCTCGTTGCCGCTGCCTTCGAAGACGATGAGGCCGTCTGCGCCGACGCCGGTGTGGCGATCGCACATCTGACGCGCCAGTCCGGCAAGCGACGTGTGCTCCACGTCGTCCTGGCGGACATAAAGGAAGTCGTTGCCGTATGCGTGGGCCTTCCAGAAATCGAGCATTTGGTGATTTGGTGATCTCGTGATTTGGTACTTGACTTGATAACTGCCTCACTTGCGGCAGAACGCCAGCAGGTGCCAGCCGAAGCGCCGGACGAGCGACTTCGGCAGGGCGTTGAACGTCCCGACGAAGGCCCCGTTGTAGATCGCGCCCTTCCATCCGCCGTGCAGCCTCGATCGTACGGGAAACCGTTCGGGCACGATACGCGCTTCACGGAATCCCGACACCAGGCGCTCGAACTCGCCGATGCTGAACTTCAGGAGCACGGGAGCATCGTCGTGCTCCAGGCCCACCTTCATCACCTTGGAGAGCGCGTTCAGCCAGGAGATCCGGTTGTACACCTGGAAGACAGCTTCCCCGCCGGCTTTCAGGACGCGGTGGCATTCGGAAACGAGGCGCGCCGGATCGGCGGTGTACTGGACGACGCCGTGAGCAAAAACGAGGTCGAAGGTCTCGTCCGGGAACGGAAGGGCCTCGCCGTTGCTGACTCGAAGATCCGCGTCGAGGCGCTGCTGGCTGAAGTTCGCGCGTGCCAGCTCGATCGCCGAGGGCGCCAGGTCGACCCCTGTCACGATCGCACCACCGCGGGCGAACCGCGCGAGATCGACGCCGGCCCCGCAGCCGACGTCGAGCACCGTGCGGTTGCGGTATCCGTTGAAGTCGACCAGGCGCAGGAGGTGGTGCAGCTTTTCGAAGTGGTACTGATCCAGATCGTCGAAGAATCCGCGCGATCCAACCGGGTGCTGCGTGATTTCGAGATCGTGAATGTGCCGGTCCCAGTAGGTCCGCACTTCGTCTATCGTCGCCACGCGGACACTATACTATTCGCGCCATTCACGAAAGCATGCAGCGAGATCCCGCGCGACTGACTGCACGCACGTTCGACCTCCTCGTCGTCGGCGGCGGGGTCTCGGGTCTGACGATTGCCTGCGACGCGGCGCAGCGCGGGCTGTCGGTAGCGCTGATCGAGCGTGACGACTTCGGCAGCGGCGTCTCCTTCAACCATCTTCGTACCATCCACGGCGGACTGCGCTACCTGCAGCACCTGGACGCCAGCCGGGCGCGGGCCTCGATGCGCGAACGGCGTGCGCTTGCACGCATCGCGCCCTTTGCCTTGCGAGTCCAGCCGTTCGTCCTCCCGCTGACTCGATCGATCACACATGGACGCCTGGCGATGCGCGCCGGGTTCCTCCTCGACTCCCTGGTGGCCGCAGGGCGCAACGAAGGCGTGCCTTCTGCGCTGGCCATCCGGGGAGGTCGAATCGTGTCGCGGGAAGAGGCGATCGAGCGGTATCCGGGTTTGCGGCGTCAGGGCCTCACCGGAGCCGCGATCTGGTCCGAGTACACGACCACCGAAGCCGACCGGCTCACGCTCACCTGGGCGCTTGCGGCGCATCGCCATGGCGCGGTGTTGAGCAACCACGTCGAGGCTCTCGAGGTCCTCGGGAACGGCGACCGTGTCGAGGGTGTTCGTGCGCGCGATCGGATCTCGGGTCAGGAGCTCGAAGTCGCCGCGTCGCTGACGATCAACGCCGCCGGATCCGCTCGGAGCCGCCTGGCGCCCGGGAAGAATCTGCCGCCGCTCATCCGCGCGCTCAATCTCGTGACGAACCGGGAGGCCGGGGAGGAAGCGCTCGGCGCCCCGACATCGTCGGGACGGCATCTCTTCATGGTGCCCTGGCGCGGCCGTGCCCTCTTCGGGACCTGGGAATCGCAAGGCTTCTGCTCTTCCGCCGACGCCGATCCTTCGTCTGACGAGGTGCAGCGCTTCATCGTCGAACTGAATCAGGCGTTCCCGTCCCTCGACCTGACACGCGACGACGTGACGCTGGTGCACCGTGGCCTGGTCCCTGGCGTGGAACGGTCCGGCGGGGTCATGCTCGACGGCGAGGATCACGTGATCGACCACGCGCTCGAGAGCACGAGCGTCGCAGGGCTTCTGACCGTCGCTTTGACCAAGTACACGACGGGTCGCGCGCTCGCAGAGCGCGCCGTGGACCTGGCGTTCGTGAAGCTCGGGAAGGCCGTCGAGGCGTGCCGGACCGCGATCACCCCCTTGCCTGGCGGCGACCTTGGCGATCAGGCGCTGGCAATCGCGTCAGCGAGGCGTCAGTACGAGCCCGTCCTTCCTGGCCAGAGCATTCCTCATCTCATCGCAGCCTATGGTTCGCGCTACACGGAGATTGCCGATCTGGCCGGGCGCCGGGAGGAATGGCGCGCGCTGCTTTCTGCGAGCTCACCGGTCATCGGTGCGCAGCTCGTGCACGCGGTCCGGCACGAGATGGCTGTGTCGCTTGCTGACGCGGTGATTCGACGGACGCCACTCGGCGCTCTCGGCTGCCCTGACGACGCCGCGCTCGAGCGCGCGGCGTCGATCATGGCTGGCGAATGTCAGTGGAACGAAGACCAGTGCCGGCAGGAAATCGCCGAGGTCCGGCGCTTCTACGCGGCGGCCGATTGACGAGGCGTCCCCGCCTCAGTAGATCTCGAAGGCATTGAAGACGTAGGTGAAGCCTCCGGTCACGCCGTAGGTCGGATCAGTTGGATTGAGACCCACCAGCATTGCCCCGTCGATCCGGAACGAACCCGTCGTGTAGCGCGCTCCGAGATTGAGCAAGCCGCTGGTCTCGGTGCCAGGGAAGGCCGCGCCGTTCTGCGTCGAGAGCCTGCCGCTCAGTTCGCCAACGAGCTCGGCGCGATCGGTGATCGCACGCGCCAGCGACACGCCGTAGGTGAGGACGTCGTTCGATCGGTGTCCGACCGTCGGATCCGCCAGGATGCCGAGACCGATATTGCCCACGATGCGGATCGACTGGACGGTCTTGCCGAGGATTCCGGTCGCGAAGAAGTCGATGGTGTCGAGTCCGAGCCCCGACTCGTTGCTCGCATTCGGCAGCTTCGTGGCGACGCGGATCGCAAAGGCTGGACGCCTGTATGACTCCGACAGCAACCGCACCTTCGTGCCGATCACGAAGTCCTGGATGTCTGTCGTGGTGTCGCCCGTGACATCGACGAGGCCGGACAGCGGCGCGGCAGTCATGCTGGTGATGTTGAGGCGATTGATCAGGCCGCCGTCGATCTGGATTTCCGCAATCGGACTGACGCCGAAGCTCACGCCCAGCGTGGGGAAACGCCACAGGTGCCCCTCGAGCCCAGAGACGGGGTACTGCTGGCTTCTGAGATAGTCCACTCCGCCTTCAATCAGGATCCGGCCGGCGCCGATCGTCTCAGGGTCTTCCGTCCTGAGCGGGCGCTGCTGGGCGGACGCATGCGGAGCGGCAACGAGCAGGGCCAGCGCGGCCCACACCACGGTGCGTGTCATAGGTCTCCTCGCAAAAGGTTCCGGACTCCCCACTGGGCCTGGGGAGCGTTGTCGAGCACTACGCGGACGCGGCAGGCACCGGCCGGAGTGGATGGACCGTGGGACGCCGGGCAGCAGGCTTCGGCGTGATCCCACGGTCAACCTGACGGCGCAGATCGCCTGGCGGGTTGAGGCGGGTATCGAGCAAATGGCGAGGCGCGACGTTGCCGAGCGCCTTGAGCATCGACTGCTTGACGCCCGGATGTTCGATCTCGAGGTCCATCAGCAGCCGCTTGATGCGCTGGCGCTGAAGACCGAGATCGCCGCATGCCGGACAGCAGCACCCGATGATCGGAAGCTCGCGCTCCTTCGCGTACTGGCGAGCTTCGTCCTCTCCGACGTAGACCAGAGGCCGCACCACCACATGGGCCCCATCGTCTGACACGAGCTTCGCAGGCATCGCCTTGAGCGATCCCGCGAAGAAGAGATTCAGCAGCAGCGTTTCGATGAAGTCGTCGCTGTGATGACCGAGGGCGATCTTGGTGGCGCCGACCGCGTCCGCCATCCGGTACAGGACGCCCCGGCGCAGACGCGCACACAGCGAACACGGGGTCTGGTCGACGTCCAGGATGTCCTCGATGGCCTCCCCGATGCTCGTGTGTTCGATCCGGTACTCCCAGCCGCGCTCCTCGCACGTACGAGCGATCAGATCGTGCCGGTACGCTTCGTACCCTGAATCGACGTTCACGGCGACGAGGGAGAACTTGATGGGCGCTCGCTGCCGCAGAACATCGAGCACCTGAAAGAGGGCCCAGCTGTCCTTGCCGCCGGAAAGACCCACCATCACGCGATCGCCGTCCTCGATCAGCTGATGATCGACGATCGCCTTCGTGGTCTTCTTGGCAATGCGGGCCTCGAGATCGCTGCGATAGGCCATGGCTTCCGATTCTAACGCGTCATCGCGTCATACGGATGACGTGGATCCGGGCTGGCCTGGAGGCGGGGACACCACGCGCGCGGGTATGCCGAGGGCGACCGCACCACTCTGCACGTCCTTCGTGACCACGGCGCCGGCTCCGATCACGGCACGTTCACCGATCGTGACGCCGTCGAGAACCTTCACGCCGGCGCCGATCCACGCGCCGGCGCCCACCGTGACACCGCGCGAGGTCCGGTTCTGGGCGAGCACCGACTGCGATGGATCGGAGAAGTCGTGATCGCCGCCGATGATGTACGTATAGGCCGCGATC
>JBFWPD010000011.1:0-20585 GCA_050250175.1 Vicinamibacterales bacterium | reverse complement strand
TCACACGGTCGGCAATCGCGTGTGGCGACGCAATCTCGAGCTGAAGATCGAAGCTGGGGTGAGCCTTGCGATAATCCGCCAGCACCGACGGCAATACGTAGAGTCCCGCCGTTGCGGTAGCGCCCAGGCGTATGCGGCCGACCGCTCCGCGCGCGACCTCCTGCATCCGCTCGTGGGTGCGATCGACGGCCGCAAGAATGCGGCGCGTCTCCTCGAGAAACACTTCGCCCGCTACCGTCAACGACACGCGGCGTGCCGCGCGGTTCAGGAGCTTCGTTCCGAGCTCGGACTCGAGCTGCGCGATCTGATGCGACACCGCAGGCTGCGACAGGTTGCACACGCTCGCGGCTCGTGCGAAGTGTCGCAGCTCTGCGACGGCGGCGAAGGTGCGGAGGTGGCGAAAGTCCATGTACTTGGTGATTGTGATTCGTACAGATTATCAGAACAATTACATCATTTCATTGGAGGAATCAATTGGCGTGCCTCACAGTAGCCACGAGGTCGGCGGTTCTGTAAAGAATGAGGAGATGGCCATGGCAACTGCAGTGGTCGATCGGAGCGCGCTCGAATCCAAGGTGAAGAGCATGTACTCGAATGTAGCGGCCGACCCATACGGAGAATTTCACTTCGAAATGGGCCGCGCGATGGCAGAGCGTCTCGGATATGCGGCCGAGGACCTCGATCGCATTCCCGCCGACGCGATCGACTCGTTCGCCGGCGTCGGACACTTCTTCCATCTCGCCAACCTTCGTGCGGGCGAGCGGGTCGTGGATCTCGGCAGCGGATCCGGACTGGACAGCTTCATCGCGGCGCTCAAGGTGGGACCGACTGGCGCGGTGTGTGGCGTCGATATGACCGACGCGCAGCTTGCCAAGGCGACCGGACTGGCTGAGGCTCGCGGCGTCCGGACCATTTCGTTCCGCAAGGGGTACATCGAGGAGACCTGCCTCCCAGACGCATCGTTCGACTGCGTGATCTCGAACGGCGTCATCAACCTCGCCACCGACAAGGCGTCCGTCTTTCAGGAAGCGGCGCGCCTGCTTAGAGTCCGCGGCCGTCTGGCCATTGCCGACATCGTCACGGAGCAGCCGCTGCCCGAGAACGTCGTCTGCAACGCGGACCTCTGGGCCGCGTGTATCGGCGGCGCGGCGCAGCAGGCCGACTACTGCTCCGCGATCGAAGCCGCTGGGCTGACGATCGAACGCGTCGAAAACAACACCCAGTACCGCTTCATCTCCGATCGCGCGCGCAAGGCAACTGCCAAGTGGGGCGTGAAGAGCGTCTCGATCCTGGCGCGAAAGTCGTAGGGGGACATCATGACCACACCAGCAACGTCGATCAATCCGAATCAGGCGCTGTGGGAAAAGGGCGATTTCACGCGTATCGCCGCGACCATGCGCGAGAGCGGTGAGGCCCTGGTGGAGAGCCTGGGCAGCATGAGGGGGCTACGCGTGCTCGACCTGGGATGCGGCGACGGCACCACCGCGCTGCCAGAAGCTCGGCGGGGTGCCGAGGTGCTCGGCGTCGACATCTCGACGAATCTGGTCGCCGGAGGCAACCGCCGCGCCGAAAAGGCGCACCTCACCAATCTTCGGTTTCAGCACGGCGACGCCACGGAGCTGCGCGACCTTGCCGATCATTCCTTCGATCTCGTCGTCAGTATCTTTGGGGCGATGTTCGCGCCAAAGCCGTTCGACGTTGCGAAGGAGATGGTACGCGTGACGAAGCACGGCGGACGCATCGTCATGGGGAATTGGATTCCGAATGATCCAACGCTCGTCGCGCAGCTGCTCCGGATTAGTGCGTCGTATTCACCGCCGCCGCCTGAGGGATTCGTCAGTCCGATGACCTGGGGCGTCGAAGCCCATGTGTTCGAGCGGTTTGGCAGCGCAGGAATACCGAAGGAAAGGATTGCCTTCACCCGAGACACCTACCACTTCAACTATCCAGGTTCTCCGTCAGCGCTTGTTGGCGAATTCCGCGCCTTCTACGGACCGACCATGAATGCGTTCGCTGCCGCAGAGCAAAACGGCCGTGCGGACGCACTGAATAGCGAGCTCGAAGCGTTGTTCGAATCCCAGAATAGGAGCGCGACCGGGACATCCATTCCGGCGACGTTCCTTCGCGTGACGGTGCATGTCTGACTGCGCAGGTCAGTCGCACGGAATCGCTCCGCTGGCGCGTCTGGGATGTTGATGTGAGATCGGCGCAGGCCGTTGCTGCTTCCCCGCCCGCGAACGCAACGAAGGTGCAGCTCGGCCTGCGCGAGAACCTGGCGCAGTTCTCACTGCTCGTCCTGGTGAACGCCTTCGTCGGCGGCATGGTCGGCCTCGAACGGACGGTCGTGCCGCTCGTCGGCACGGACGAGTTCGGGATCGAGTCCGACGTCATCGTGTTCTCCTTCATCATGGCGTTTGGCGTGGTCAAGGCGTTTCTGAATCTGGCCTCGGGAGTGCTTGCCGATCGCTTCACGCGAAAAATGGTCCTAGTTGCCGGCTGGATCGCCGGTGTGCCCGTTCCGTTCATGCTGGCGTGGGGTCCGTCGTGGAGCTGGATCGTCGCTGCGAATGTGCTGCTCGGCATCAGTCAGGGCCTGGCCTGGTCGATGACCGTGAACATGAAGATTGACCTGGTGGGACCGGCGCAGCGAGGTCTCGCGATGGGTCTCAACGAAGCGGTCGGCTACGGAACACTCGGTGCGACCGCGCTCGTCACAGGGTACGTGGCGGCGGCCCATGGTCTGAGACCCGAGCCGTTCTACATCGGCATTGTGTACGCCGTCCTCGGTCTGCTGCTGTCGGCGATGTTCGTTCGAGATACGCGTCCGCACGCGCAGCTCGATGCCGCCACACACGCGACCGAAATGCCAGTGTCGACGGCCGGGTATTCGCAGGTCTTCGCCGAAACGAGCTGGAGGAACCGGACGCTCTTTTCCGTCTCGCAGGCAGGACTCGTCAACAATCTCAACGACGGCATGTCATGGGGCGTGTTCCCGCTGCTGTTCGTCGCAAACGGCGTGGCGCTCGCGGATGTCGGCTTGATCAAGGCGGTGTATCCGATCGTCTGGGGCGCGGGGCAGATCTTCACCGGCTGGCTGGCGGATCGCGTGGGACGCAAGCCGCTGATCGTGGGGGGAATGATCATGCAAGCCGCCGGGCACGCGGTGATCGGACTGGGGCTTTCCGCGCCGTTAGCCGCGGGTCTCGCCGGTTCCGTGCTGCTCGGCATCGGGACGGCGACGGTCTATCCTGCGATGCTGGCCGCCGTTGGCGACGTCGCCCATCCGCTCTGGCGTGCGACGTCGCTCGGCGTGTACCGCTTCTGGCGCGACCTGGGTTATGCCGTCGGTGCGCTGATGGCTGGTGTCGTCGCCGTCATGCTCGGCCTGGTGTGGGCCGTGCATGTCGCGGGGGTGCTGACGTTTGCCTCCGGACTCCTGACATTGGCGCTGATGACGGAGACGCTCGATCCACCGAGGAAAAGATGAGTACGCATACACATACGCCGGCGACGATTGATCCGGACACGCTGCGAGAGTGGTTGGATGCGCACAAGCCCGTCACGGTCCTCGATATCCGGACCGACGACGACTACGCACAATGGGCGATTCCCGGAAGCGTGCATATCAATGCCTATGAAGCGGTGCGGACCGGCCAGCCCGATGCGCTCGCGGAGGTGAATCTTCCGCGGGATCGGCCGGTCGTGACGGTTTGCAATGCTGGACGTGTCAGCCAGACAGCGGCGGCGATCCTCGCTGAGCGCGGTCTTGACGCGCGATCGCTGGCCGGAGGCATGAAAGCGTGGAGCCTGGCCTGGAATACCGCGCGCGTGCCTATCGATGATCCTTCCATTCAGATCATTCAGGTCCGGCGCACCGGGAAAGGGTGCCTGTCGTACGTGATGGGTTCAGAGACTGATGCGGCGGTGATCGATCCGTCGGTGCCTGCGGACGTCTATCTCGCGCTGGCCCGCGAGAAGGGGTGGTCGATTCGGGTTGTGCTCGAGACCCACGTGCATGCGGACCATGTGTCTCGGGCTCGCGACCTCGCCCATCGGGTTGATGCCGCGTTGTTGCTGCCGCAGCAGGATCGCGTCAGGTTTCGATTCACGCCAATTGCTGACGGCGACCGCATTGCCATTGGCAAGGCGTCGCTGACTGCGCTCCATACGCCAGGACACACCGATGAGAGCATGTGTTTCCTGCTGAACGAGGCAGCGGTCTTCACGGGCGACACGCTGTTCGTCACCGGAGTCGGACGTCCTGATCTCCACGCAGCCCACGGTGACGCGGCGCGTCGTCGTGCGGCGTCGCTGTACGCGTCGCTTGACCGCGTACGGCGGCTGTCACCCGAACTCCTCGTTCTGCCGGCACACACCAGCGATCCGGTGGCTTTCGATGGCCGCGCCGTCACCGCGCCGCTGCGCGAAATCTATGCGTGGCTCAACGACTGGCTCGCGTCCGAGTCGTCGTTCGTCGATCACGTGACGGCGCACCTCCCGCCGGCGCCGCCCAATTTTGCTCGCATCGTTGATTTTAATGAGACCGGCGAGCTGCCCGATGATACGACTGAACTCGAGGCGGGCGCGAATCGCTGCGCCGTGCGATAGCGACGAGCGGTGACGATGTGCAAATCACACCTGAGCACCCCGGCTGATTGTGAGCATCCGGTTAAGGCACCGTCGCACGTGTTTAGCGCAGTCGATCGAACTCTTCCAGCGACACGTTGAGTTGACGAAGAATCTTGAAGAATAGCGGTGGGCCGATTTCGCGGCCGCCATGCAGTGGGATGGTGACGGCCCGGCCGTCGCTGTGATTCCAGCGTTCGTGGCTGCCAGTCTGGCGGCACTTCACAAAGCCGAGCGCCAGGGCCGCCCGTTGAAACTCGCGCGCCGTCGCGCTAGGCATGCACGATTTCGGTCGTGTCCTTTGGAAGCGCCTGACCGCGCTCCTGATGCTCTTGGGCGATCAATGCGAATACCTGCTGAAGTTCAGCCAAGGCTGCCTCGCGTGTGTCCATCAGCGCGTAGCAACCTCCGAGCGCGGGGATTTCCGCTACCCACGAGCCATCGTCCTGGCGGTACAGAACAACCTTGTAATCATCGAAGCTCATACCGTCATTATACGACCCGCCTCACGAGTGCGGGCGCATGGCCGGTCGGCGTCGCACGCGCTCGCGAGGAACGCTCGAGCGGTGGTCCCTGCGAGGGAGCCCTGAACAATCTCTGAACAATTCTCCGCCGAGCAACACGTACTACCGGGTTCTGATCCGAGCTACCGGCACGAAGAACCCACGAGCCCAAGTACCTGCATTTCGCTGTTAACCGGAGGGTTGCTGATTCGAATCCTGACAAGGAGCCAACCCTTCAAGGATTAGTGACGCCTCGGGTTCGAGTTGCTGAACAATTCTGAACAATTCGGATCCGACCCGATCGGTGGTGGCCTCCCGCCCACTCGTAGACGCGTGGCGGTCAGCGACGGCGTCACACTGCACGTTGCGGTTCAGGTCGAGAGTAGACGCTGCGCGATATGCATCGCGGAGTGGGTCTCCTTTGCCGCGCGATCGGCGTCGCCTGCCTGCATCGCGTCCACAACGCGCTGCATCTGCTCGCGGAGCTGCTGCAGAGACTGAATGCGCCCGCGCGGTATCAAGCCGTCGCCAACGCACAAGCCGCACCGATATCGGATCGGTCCGTCACGGCGAAATGCTCGCCCTCTGGTCGTCCCTCGCCCGCCGCACAACGGGCATTCCACTCGGTCCCTCGCCCCGATCCCAATCATTGGATGCAAAGTATATCCCAATTTGGGATATGCGCTATTGGGATAGCAGACTGCGCCTGTGCCCAGATCGGCGTTCGGCCGGAAGCACGAGCACTTTCGTACGCTGCTGGTCGAGGCGCGTCAGAATGCGGGACTGACCCAAGTGGCGCTCGCGAAAAAACTTGGGCGTCCGCAGTCGTTCGTATCGAAGTTCGAGCGCGGCGAGCGGAGGCTGGACGTCATTGAGTTTCTCGAGGTAGCCAGAGCTCTGAGCGTCGATCCGGTCCGGATAATCGCCGATCTCGAACGTCGCTGAACTAAGCGCCGCCCGATACTAAGATCGCTTCCGGGTGGCAATGGACCGACGCCGTCAGTCACACGTACGGCCGCATCAAGGCCACACTGGAACGCCGGGGCGCGCAGATCGAGGATTCGATGCCGCCTCGCGGCACATGCGCCTGCGCTCGATGCCACGTTCGTCACGACCAACCTCAAGCACATGGCTCGTGTCCCAGGACTTCGCGTTGAGGATTGGGGGACTCGTCAACCTCCTCAAGTCGTTTCGAGCGGTAGCCGTGGACCATCGCGGAGGTCGTCAGTGTCTGAAGCTCGGCCGTTGGTGCAATGGGGTGCAAGCCGCCACGGCAACGCCGGCAGGGATGGTAACCCTGGCATTGTGAAATCTGTAACTTACAGAATCTAAAGGGTCCTGCCGGGTTCGAATCCCACCCTCTCCGCCAACCTTCGATCCTTTGTTTTTAATGACTTAGCCAGGCTTGGTGGGTTCTCGCGTGCGTTGGCGTGCAGGCAACATATTCTTCGCCCGGATCTTCGTCTCGCTGATCGTCAGGAACAGGTGTGATCCGGCTACATGGGTTCTTGTGACGGCATGGTCGGTGTCTTGAAGCACCCACCATGCCTCCTGCCTCCGGTGCTCAGCCTGGGTGGGAACCTATGTCGGTGATGTGCGGTCACAGCCGCGGCTCGATCTACGCTGGGCGACTTCTCATTAGTTCTGATACGGCGGAGCGGCTGTTGGCGACGAAACGGTGTTCAGCGCTCGCAGTCTATCCTCAGGATGCCGTGCTTTCTGTCGTGCGATACTTCTCCAAGTTCCTTCGGATCCTCTGGCTCACGTCGGCGGCCGATGGAATCTCAAGCGTGTTCCCAGTGATGCGTTCGTACAGATCGATGTACTTCGTCGCCAACATCAGACGCGCATCGTCGGTGATAACTGGCTTCGTGTCGTCCGGTCGCGACGGATCGAAGCCTTGACCACGCAGCCATAGGCGGAAGAATTCCTTATCGAGACTGTCGGGATCCTTTCCTTCCGCCATCCGTTGCTCGTAGGTGGCGGCGATCCAGTAGCGCGACGAGTCCGGTGTGTGTACCTCGTCACCGATGGTGAGCGTCCCGTTCTGGTCATATCCCATCTCGTACTTCGTATCCACTAGGATCAACCCGCGCGTGGCGGCCACCTCCTGACCGCGCTCGAAGAGCGCGAGCGCCTTCCGCTCGATCTCATTCCATTGTGCTTGGCTCGCCAGGCCGTGCGCGACGATGCCCTCTGGATCGATCAGTTCATCGTCATCCCCTTTGGTCGTGGGCGTGACGATTGGGCGCCCAAGTCTTTGATTCTTGACCATGCTCTCTTCAAGCAGGTTCCCGCAAGAGTGGCGGGACCCGCTTTGGTAGTTCACCCATGCGGACGTGTTGGTCGATCCGGTTAGGTAGCCTCTCACGACGATTTCCAACATCACCATGCGGAGCCTTTTCACCACCATCACGTTCTGGTCTGGCACTTCGATGACGTGTGTGGGCATAACATCGGCGCCGCAATCGAACCACCACGTGCTGATTTGAGTGAGGACCTGTCCTTTGAGAGGGATCGTCGTCCACTTCCTGATGTCGAAGGCTGACTGTCGATCGGTGGCGACCAGGATTCGCTCGAGGTCGTTCGGCATGTACATGTCGCGGACTTTTCCCGTGTATTTCTGTCCGAACGATTCGAAGTGTGTTTCGTCGAGCGTGGTCGCCAAAAATGGACGCAAAGCGTCTGGGGTGATCATAGATTGTGAGGCCACGGCTGACGTTTGGTGCCAGTTGTGCGGACCGTTTGTTCACGCACTGCAGACGATCATAAATCTGTTACGCGGCTGGCAGACGCTAACTCGCGATAAACGCCGATGTGACGATCTGGGGGCAGCGGCTCTGGAATGCCACTGCGCGACTGGCTGGAGCTTTTTGGCCAGGCGCGGTGTGCCACCAGTGTCGTTCGAGTTGACGGATACACGATATCTGTATATCATTAACTAATGATCCTATCGTTCGCGGACGAGACGACCGCGGACCTATGGGCAGAGCGCAACAGCAAGGCCGCGCGGCGTGTGCCCCGCGACCTCTGGCCGGTGGTGCATCGGAAGTTGACGATGCTCGATAGCGCCCAACGACTGGATGACCTGGCTGCCGTGCCTGGCAATCGTCTCGAAGCCCTTGCTGGAGACCGGAAGGGTCAGCACAGCATTCGCGTGAACCAGCAGTACCGGCTCACCTTCCGATGGGAGAACCACGATGCGCACGACGTCCGTTGCGAGGACTACCACTGAGAGCATCCCGCGTGAGGCCTCCAGCCTTGGCCCGGCGATTCACCCTGGCGAGATCCTACTCGAGGAGTTCCTGAAGCCGCTCGAGATGACGCAGGCCGCGGCGGCCAAGACGCTGGGGATGTCTACCGTGCGCCTGAACGAGCTCGTACGGGGCAAGCGTGGAGTCACCGCCGATACGGCGCTGCGGCTCGCGCACCTCTTCAAGACGACGCCGCAATTCTGGATGCACATGCAGGCCAACTTCGACTTGAAGGCGGCGATGGTTCGGCGGCGCGCGCTGAAGCTGGCCAAGAGGGCATAGGCCACGACACATGAGCCCGGCTGTCGTGACGCCAGCGTGCAACAGCGTGCAAGGCGCCACGGGAACGGCGGCATTCCAGGCAATCGCAGCAAAGTGGTTTCTGTAAGTGACAGATTCTAAAGGAGCTGAAAGGCTTCGAATCCTACCTCTCCGCCAACCGTAAATTACTAAAGAAGAAGAACTTATATTGTTGAGCGATGCCACGTGAGTGGCTCTGGAACCCTCTCTGCCATTAAACTACTCATTTAGAACGACTTAGCTTTTCGACGCGTTGCACTGGAAATCTACTCACGATAAGTTATTGATTGGAAATGACTTGCGATGTGATGGATGTGTTGCTGGCAGGCGCAAGATGCGGCGAACCCGACCTTGAGGGCAAGCTGGCGCGGGCGGCCGGTCGGCGAGGCATTTCGGCCGACGAAGCCATCGAGCGAGCCGTCGACCATGACGACTGGTTCATCCGCGAAGTCGAGAAGGGACTCGCCCAGATCGACGCTGGGCAAGGTAATGACGCACGACGCCGTCGGCGCCCGCCTGGAGCAGAAGCTGGCCGAACATCAGGAGCCACGCTCGCCCAGTGCCCCTGTTCGGCCTTCTCCAGCAGCCCCTAGCGCACCTCTTCACTGAGGTTGTCGCTGTAGTTCTTCGCCATCAGCACCTGCATGCCGTGCACAGCTTCTCGGATGACCGAGATTGTGGGCCGACCGTGCGGCTCTCCTTGACGAAGGGGATGACCGGCTTCCTGCAACTGCACGCGAATCGCACCCGCACGGTTGCGCGAGTCGCGATCGTCGTCTAGCATCCAGACTCCCCCACACATTCAGCGGTCGCGCGGCAGGTCCGGCCCGTGGCCGTTCATCAGGACCGCAAAGGAGATCCATGCCTGCCAGGAAGAACCCCAGGGTGAGGGCCGTGCGTGCATCGGCGCGAAAGCCCGTGCCGGCGTCGGCGAAGGGCACGGTCCGCGTCAGGGAGAGAATCCGGCTGTCGCCAGTCGAGAATGCGCGGCTCGATCGCATCGCCGAGAATCACGCGGCGCGCCTGGCCGCCGAGTTCGCCCATCTCGAAGGGCTCGCGCAGGACCTCGCGGGAGCCGCTTCCGGAATCGCTGGCGGCAAGGGGACGCGGCCAGGCGCGCTGCGCACTGGCGGGCTTCGCGACTCGATGACGGGCGCGAGCGAACGATACCGGATGCCGCATGCCGACCTCCTGGACGGGCTGCCCGGCAACACGGATGCCACCGCCGCCGGTAACGCGGGACCCTCGGAGCGCGGCGGCGCGCGTGGCGACGCGTCCGCGTTCAGGCCCTCTGGCAACCCGGCGGCGTGGATGGCCGGCGCCGCCAGCACCGATGCGACCGTCACGAAAGATCCTTCGACGGGCATCGTCGAGAAGGCGTGGACCGTGGAGAACGGCGATGGCAGCACGACTCAGCGGACGTCCGTATTCAACCCGCAGGACGGATCCACCACGTCGACGTCGCGGACGACGAGCGCAGGGGGCGGCGAGACAAACTACATCCGGATCACTGACCATGCTAACGGCACATCCGACGGGACGACCAGGATGTCCGACCAGGACGGGACGACGACCCACGAGTGGGCTCGCGACACGAAAGGCCGGCTGGTGACCGACCTCTTCACGACGACCGACAGCCGCGGGCGCGTTGTCGAGGAGTGGGACCGCCGTCTGCGGCCGCCGCAGGGAATCAACCGCATGCCGACTGGCGAAGAGACGTCCGAGCTGGCGCGCCGGCTTGGCGCGCGTTTCAGCCACGGCGCAAAGGCGCCGGTTGTGAACCCCACGAAGGTCAATCCCGGGGATCGCGACGACTCGCCGCCCCCGGCGCCCCGGCTCAATCCAGGCGATGGCATCGTCGTCAATCCCGCGGGACCTGGCGTCCAGTCGCGAGAGGTCAGCGCCGCCCGCGCGAAGCACTGGCGGCAGCAGATGCGAGACAAGGTTGGCGGGATCGTGAATCCCGGAAGTGGCGGAGGGAGGAAGTAGGAAGCCGAATCAGGCGGACCCGAAGGCAGGACCGTCGGGCCGGTAACCGCAGGTCACGCTATAGTTTGAGGGTCGATGGCGGTGGTCTTGAGAACCACTGAACCCGGAAGGGTTCCGGGGGTTCGAATCCCTCCCCCTCCGCCAACCTTCGCCTGGCGCTCGCTCCGCTCGCGGCTACGGCTGGCAGGCCGCATCACGCGAGCGTCATCATTGAAGGTTGTCCACCGAAGCCCGAAGGGCGCAGGTGGACCTCCATACAAAGGCCAGGACCCTGCGCACGTTGCGCGGGCTGCTCACTCCGGGCTGGCTGACGGCTGAGTACTTAGCAGGCCGACGCCAACGACTACTCAGTCCCCTTCAAAGTCTATTTGGTTTGCGCGGCGATCTTCTTCCTGTCGGCGCCGGTGGCGGGATTCACGCTCGTATCCATGCTTGACTCAGACGCATCGGGCGTTCTTAACGAACTGGTTTCTGCGCGCATCGCCGAGCGCGATCTTGCCCCGTTGTTCTTCAACGCGCGCTTTGATGTGCGCGTCCAGTCCGTGTACACGATCACGCTCGGTGCCGTCGCGGTCATTTTCGCCCTGATACTCCAGTTACTCTTTCGGAAGAGCAACAGGCCGTGCGGCGCGCAGCTGATTTTCGCGGTGCACTATATCTCGTTCATATATCTCCTGTCGGTCGCCCGCAGGCGTCAGCCGCACGATGGGCTGTCCACAGACGCTGCTGCATCGGCCGGATATGCGGTGATTCTCCCGTGCCTGATTCTTGGGCTGAAACGTGTCTACGCGCAATCGGCCAGCATCAGTCTCGCGAAGGCGGCTGTTCTCCTCCTGCTGACGGTCGCCCTCAATAGCCTCGCGAATTTCGCAGCGATCCGGGTTACGCTCGCGTTTGATTGAGTACCGTCCAAATCGTCCAGGGTTGCCGCCCATCTCGCTGAGGTCGTGACAGCGGCATCGCTGACTCGGTCGGCAACTCGCTGCGCTTCCGCCAGAAGTGGAGGCCCACAATGACCGTCACAATCACGAGGCCGATCCCGAATTCAGTTGTGATCCACAGAGGGACAAGCACGGTGAAGACGGCCGTCTCTCATCCGCCCTCGTAACGATGCCTTTCACGGGAAGCGATCAAGAGTAAGCCGTTGAGGTTGCGTCGATCTTCTGCGGAGGCACCACGTTGTCCGGTCGGTCGGGGAGGAGTGGCATGACACGTCAGCGTACGGCGACCGTCGCCTTCGTGGCGATACTCTGGTTTGGTGGGTGCTCGCCTCCCGCATCATCGACGAATGAATACCCGCCCGGCGAAGCGGAATCTGAAACCGTCTCGCCAGATCTTGCATCGCGCCGTGGGCACGTCGTCACTGGCCGGGCCCCGGTCAGCGCAGGGGTTCCGTCGATCGTGATTCTCGAGCCGCAGCACACCAGCGCGCTGCCGGAGCCCACTACCGTGCCATACATGGATCAGATCTCCCGTACCTTCATTCCCCCCATTCTGTTCGTTCGTACCGGGCACCCTGCTGAGTTTCGCAACAGCGACGAGGAGATGCACAACATCAACGTGACGGATTTCGAGAGTCGGACGCAGATCTTCAACGTCGCGGTGCCGCTCGACGAAACCTATGTGCATCGATTTGAGAGCACTGGACTGTTCGACGTGAGTTGCGACGTGCATCCGGGAATGTCCGCTCAAATTGTCGCGACCTCAACACCGTACATGAAGCTCACGGATGCTGAAGGGCGCTTTGAGTTTCCCGACGTGGTCCCCGGGGCGTACGTCCTGGTTGCCTACGGCGGTGGGCGAACCGTCAAGAGACCGCTTCAAGTAAGTGGCACGACAACGGACATCGATGTCTCCAGCCCTCAAGAGCCGACGAGCGGCCCCGGATCTACGCCCTGACAAGGGTTACATCGAGGGCGAGGTCACAACTCCAGTAGACTGACTGACCCCTGTCGGCAGAGCCGACGGCGAATCCGTTCCTGTCCGAAGGCCGAGACGTTCGCGCTCCGCCTTGACGAAGAAGCTTCCGTCCACGACGACCAAGTCTCCTGCCCGAAGACCGGTGATCACTTCAATCTGGTCGCCGGCCGTCGACCCGAGACGCACCTCACGCTCGGTGAAGCTTTCTGGCTGGTTCTGATTGACGAGGTAGACGACGGTCCGATCGCCCACGTTCTGGACGGCTGTCCGCGGGATCAGTACGCGCACGCCCGTCGAAACTCCGCTTGCCTGGACTTCCACGTACATTCCCAACTTGAGCTGTCCCTGCGGATTCGGTACCTCGATACGCACCTTGGCTGTGCGAGTCTCCGGGCGAACCTCGGGCTCGATGTAACTGATTCGTCCGACAATGGGTCGATCGGGGGAGACCAACGTCGTCACGGACACTTCGGTCCCGACCTTAACGCGCGACAAGTCCCGCTCGTAGACGTCGGCCACGATCCAGACGCTTGACAGGTCGACGACGGTGAACAGTTTAGTGGCGGCGTCGACATTGAGACCCACGTTTGCCGAGCGTTCCGTAACAACACCATCCAGAGGAGCGGGAACGCTGATCATCGCGTTCGGCGAGGGCGCTGCGCTCTCGACATCGACGCCGAGCAACGCCAGTGCAGACTGCGCACTCTCAACGGCGGCGACCTGTGCCGTGTGTTCCGCGTGGATTCGTTCCAATTCCTGCTGACTCGCCGCACCAGCTTGAACCAGTGCCTGCGTCCGTTGGAGCTCCTGGTCATGAGCCTCCAGCACGGCTCGCTCCGACACGTACCGCCGTTGTGCGTCTGCTAGCTCGGGACTGTAGATCCGAGCGAGGGTCTGGCCACGTCGCACGGCTTGACCCAGATTCGCTGAAACCTCCGTGAGGCGTCCGCCCACGAGTGAGGTGACGACAACCGCTCTGTACGCATTGGGCTCTACGACACCCGGAAGCCGGACGGCGGCGGCCGCTGGGCCTTCAATGGCCTGCCCAACGACAATCCCGGCGCGTTGACTCATCTCTGGTGACAATGGAATCACGACGTCGGGCAGATACGTGCCGTCCGCCGACCCTGCGACGCTGGGCGCGTTGTCTCTCCCCTGGGCCTCCCCGCCCTGCGCAGGCTGTGCGGCCCCCGTCGCAATGCTGCTGTTCGACGTTCTCGACAGCAGGTATGTGACCGACGCACCCGCCAGGAGCAAAGCAATCGCTCCGAGAATCAGCGTGGCGCGGCTTAGAGTGATGTTTGTGTTCTGAGTCATCGCGCGCCTCCTACTGAACATTGGCCTCAAACGTCACCGACCCGCGTCCTCGAGAGCCGTCCCACTCGATGGCGAACTGCCAGGTTCCAGCCATGCCGAACTCGGCGGTTGCCGCGTAGCGCCCCGGTTCACCGGTCGGACTGAGTCTGAGGTCGCCAGACATCACCATGCCCGGCATTGGCATACTCGCGCTCGCCTTCACATCCCCTGGATCTGTCAGCGAGTCTGTGCCGCGCTGCCGAAACTCCACAGTCATTTCGTTGCGTCCCATGCGCAGCACGCCTGTGGGGGAGAGCAGCAGGACCTCGAGGTCTGCGGCGGACGACCGTTGAACCACTTCACTGGGACCGGAGTCTGGCGCCCCGCCCGGAGTCGCGGCGCGCCATGCGAGCAACAAGGCCACACCCAACAGCACCGCCCCGGCGGACAGCACCAACGTTCGTCCAGTCATCCCGGGAATCTCGCCGTCAGAGGGGGAGGATCGCAAACCGAGCTGCCGCTCTTTCAGGGCGAGAAAAATCACAGGCGTTATCACGAGCACGTGAAACAAGGAGGACACCATGCCGCCAAGCACCGGGGTCGCCAGCGGTTTCATGACCTCGGAGCCGACACGGTCGCTCCACATGATGGGAAGCAGGCCTGCGACCACGGTTGAGACGGTCATTACTTTCGGACGGAGCCGAAGCAACGCGCCTTCGACGACCGCCTCACGGAGGGCTGACGACGTGAATCGCGAACCCAGCTCGCGGCGCTTTCGCTGAACGGCCTCCTCAAGGTAGATGACCATCACAACGCCGGTCTGGACCGCCGTTCCGAACAAGGCGATGAAGCCCACCCAGACAGCCACGGAAAAGTTGTAGTCCAGCAGCCAGAGCAGGTAGACCCCGCCCGTGAGAGCGAATGGCACGGCCAGGAGGACGTGCGCCGCTTCGAGTGCCGAGTGGTACGTGAAGTAGAGGAGAACGAAGATGATCGCCAGCACCAGCGGGACCACGAGCTGCAATCGCGCTCCGGCGCGCTCCTGGTTCTCCCATCGTCCGCTCCAGTCGATGTAGTAGCCCGGCGGCGTCCTGACGTCCCGAGTGACGGCTGCCCGGGCCTCCTGGACGAATCCGCCGACATCACGCCCCTGCACGTTCAGCAGGACGGTTGCGAGGAGGAGTCCGTTCTCGGAGGAGATCATCGCAGGCCCACGAGCGTGCTCGAGGGTGGCGACCTCGCTGAGTGGAATCTCGGCGCCTTCGCTTCCCATGACCAGCACGTCACCAAGCGCCGCAACATCGCTGCGAAACTCAGGCGCGTACCGGACCCTGACTGGAAATCGCTGGCGTCCCTCGATCGTGGTCGTGAGGACGGTCTCTCCGACGGCTGTCTCGATGACTTGCTGAACGTCGCCAATGCGCACGCCGAAGCGAGCGGCTGCGTCCCGGTCAATCCGGATGTTCAGATACTGGCCGCTGGTCACCTGCTCCGGGTACACGTTTGCCGCACCTGGGACGCGGCGCACCCTGTCGGCCACACTGCGAGCGAGACTTTCGAGAACCGCCAGGTCGGGGCCGAGCACCTTGATCCCGACCTCGGATCGCACCCCTGTCGTCAGCATGTCGATCCGATTGATGATGGGCATCGTCCAGATGTTCGAGACGCCTGGCAACTGCACGGCCTGGCTCATCTCGGCCCGCAACCGATCGAGCGTCATGCCTGCCCGCCACTCAGCCCGAGGCTTCAGGTGGACGATCGTCTCGGTCATGTTGAGCGGAGCCGGATCGGTGGACGTGTCGGCGCGCGCCACCTTCGCGACGACGTACTCGACCTCAGGGAATGCCATCAGCACCGCGTTCTGACGCGCTGCAATCTCGGTGTTCTCCTCCAGGGAGATGCTCGGATCGGCAATTGGCATGAACATGAGATCGCCCTCATTGAGTGGGGGCATGAACTCACTGCCAATGCCGCGGGCGAGCAGAAGTGCGCCGAGGAAGAGGAGGCCAGCGAGCGTCAACGCGAGCGCGCGATGGCTGAGCGCCGCGAGCAAGATCGGCTGGTACAGGCGGCGCAGGAACCGCATGACCGGATTGGACTCCTCGCTGTGGAACTTGCCGCCCAGCAGGACCGTGCAGAGCACGGGCACGAGCGTCACCGCGATCACGGTCGCTGCAAGCACCGCGAACGTCTTGGTGAATGCGAGCGGGTGGAACAGCTTGCCCTCTTGTCCCTCCAGTGCGAATACCGGAACGAAGGCGAGCACGATGATCGCCATCGAAAAGAACACGGGACGTCCTACCAGCCTCGTGGAGTCTCGAACGGCCTCCCAGACGCGGCCTCGATCTCGAGGGTCGATACCGTGCTGCTCCACGTAGCGGAAGGCGTTCTCGGTGACCACGATGCCCGCATCGACGAGCACGCCGATGGCGATCGCAATTCCAGCGAGGCTCATGATGTTTGACGTGATCCCGGTGTAGTACATGCCCAGGAACGAGATGAGCACCGCGAGGGGGAGCGGCAGCGTGACGATCAGGATCGACCTCACGTGCATGAGGAACACGACGTGCGCCAACGTCACCAGCGCGATTTCTTCGATGAGCGCCGATCGCAGCGTGCCGACCGCCTGAGCGATGAGCTCTGAGCGGTCATAGAAGGGCACGATCCGGACGCCCTGCGGAAGGCCAGGGGTGATTTGCTCGATACGAGCCTTGACGGCTTCGATCAGATCGCTGGTATTGACGCCGCTTCTCGCCACCACGACGCCTCCGACGGCCTCCTCTGTCCCCTTGACCAGCGATGCGACGCGGAAGGCATTTCCCAACTGCACATTGGCCACCTGGTCGACGTACACCGGCACGCCTTCCGAGGCCGTGACAACGATTCGTTTGACGTCGTCCACGGATTCGATGAGGCCGAGTCCCCGGACGATCAGCCAGGCGCCGTTCGCTTCGAGCACATTGCCGCCGACGTTCACGTTGCTGTCGCGCACGGCCGAGACCACGTCGCCAAGCGACAACCCGAACGTCCGCAGACGATTCGGATCGACATCGATTTGGTATTGCTGGACGTGCCCTCCGACGGAGGCCACCTCCGCCACCCCAGGCACGGCGTTGAGCTGATACCGAATGAACCAGTCTTGAAGGGTCCTCAGTTCGCGAAGCGAATGGGCAGGACTCTCAACGGTGTACCAGAAGACGTGTCCGACGCCCGTCGCGTCGGGGCCGAGGGTGGGTGTCACGCCGTCAGGCAGCGCCTTCGCCATAAGGCTCATTCGCTCCAGAACACGAGCCCGAGCGAAGTAGAGGTCGACGGCGTCCTCGAAGACGACGTAGATCATCGAGAACCCGAACGCTGATTGCGATCGGACAACCCGGACGCCCGCAAGCCCCTGCAGATTTGTGGTCAGGGGGTAGGTGACCTGATCTTCGACCTCCTGAGGGCTGTGGCCCGGCCAATCAGTGAAGACGATGACCTGGTTGTCGGAGAGGTCGGGAATCGCGTCGATGGGCGTCGCGCCGAGCGCCCACCACCCCCATCCCGCGAGCCCGAGATAGATCACGAGAACGATGAATCGATTCCGAATCGCCGCGTCGATGAGTCGATTGATCATGAGCCTCAGCCTTCGTGAGACAACGCGTAGACGCGCGTCAATGCCCCCCGGCAAAGCCGAGAGACACACTACGAGGGCGAGGACTCTAGACGAGTAGAACGGAGAGCTGGAGATGCCTTGGAACGCGTTCCGGAGAGGCACCCGCAGACAAGGCGAACACGCCGGGGTGAATCGCGGGGGCTGGAACGACGAGCGGAACCGGACTGGTAGCGACTTCCAGCGAAAATGCGACCAGGGGAGCGGAGCCTGAAGAACCGGAGTCGTCTTTCTCCGATGCGGCACAGCAACGATCTGCGTCACGCTGAGTGACGACGCGTCGTGAATCCGTCCTATCCGGATCCTTCGCGTGCATCGGGCAGGTCGCTTCGTCCTGACAGCAGGCCATTCGTGCTTCAGGCGTCGGCACCCAGCCTCTGCAGATCGCCGGACTCGCGGCCGACAGTGCCAGCACGACGAAGAATGCGACCGCTCTGTCCAGAATCACGAACCAAGGATGCTCCCGCCCTTGGACGCTGTCAAACCCGGGAGCGGGCGGGTTCTGTTGGCCCCACATGGCTGAGGGCTCCCTGCGACAATTCGCCGCATTGAACCTGTAGTCGTGTACTGGGTGCACTGTATCCGCGTGTCGCAGCCGCCGGAGCTGGTCGCAATCCTGACGTGTCCCGTCTGCGGGAGCCAGAAAGCCGAAACGATGCCCGCCGATCGGTGCATCTTCTTTTACGAGTGTGCGGCGTGTCGATCCGTGTTCAGGCCCAAGCCGGGGGATTGCTGTGTGTACTGCTCTTACTCTGACAAGAGATGCCCCCCGTGGCAGAGCGGGCAGTGCCGGCGGGAGATACGAGACACCGCTTCGACCGCAACTCGCCCTCAATAGGTTCAGCTGCAGCAGTTTGGACCGGAGCAGGAAGTCTTCTCAGGCTTGGTCGTGCGCACGAATGCACTGATGAAGGGGGATGCTCAACGCGACTTCGAGCGAGTCTTCGACCCCTCGGCCCTTCGGGCTGGTCTCTTGGCGACACGACGTGGACCCGTCGAGCGGTTCGAGTGGCTGAAAGAGCGATACAGCGCCTCGAAGAGTGTCATGCCTTCGCCGAGGAGCTCCTCATCGTCGGCAAACGCGAGCCGCAGTCCATCGATCACGAGTCCGACGGCCGGTGCCTCCGCGGCTCCAAATCTACCGTCTTTCAAATCGAGATCGTGGACTATCGCACCGATACTGGCGAGCGCCGGGTGCGCCAGGTTGAAGGTTTCGCAAAGCATCTCGAAGGTGCAGAGCTCCCCGCGGTGTGTGAACTCCACACCGAACATGTCGAAGGGGAGGGCATTTGCGGGCACGTCCTCGCGATCGGCAACGAAGTCGAAACGCGCTTTGGCGTCGATAAAGCGTCGAATCAGCCAGGCTGACGACATTCGGTCGACCCCGGGCCGGGGGCGAGTCACCCACAACCGACCGTCGTACGAGGAAGGCGACTCTCCAGCTCCAGTTCCCATTCCGCTGCCTCGCCTTCCGACGATCTGGTTCTCGATCCGATGCACGAGCGTCACGACGCGGTCGCGTCCCGCACTCCCGAAGAAGTCCACACGCTCGATCGCGGCCAGACGTTCCCGAATCTGCCGCTGAACACGGGGAGCAGCGCTTCGGCCGCTTGGCGCCTTCCGCTTCTCGAGCCTGCGCAGTACCTGCTCGGCCTCCTTTGCCAACTCTGTGTATGCGATCTCTCTTGCGCGGCGAAACCCCTCAACGAGCGAGTCGTTTGTCCAGGTGTCGACGGTATCGGCGATGAAGATGGTGGCCTCGCCGCCAACCCCCTCAATTTCGGTCTTCAGCCACTCGAAGTCTTCACGCGTGCCTGGCGCGTCCGGGAGCGCGTACACGGCTTGCTTGACTGCCAAGGCACCCACTTGCTGCAAGCGTCGCCATGTCTTGACGCGGAGGTTTGACGGTTCCGCTGGAAGTTGATGGACCAGCAGGAGCCAGCGGTGAGGTGGCGCGCTCGCCCGCACCTCGGTTCTGTGTTGAGGATCCGATGCAGTCATGGCTGTGTCTGCGCGCCGTCGCGTCCAATGGCCGAGCTACCATGTAACAGTCGTTTCAGTATAATGCGATCCCGTTTCATTGGAGGCGAGATGCACCGACCCATCCTGACGACCGCTGTTCTACTGAGCACACTCGGGGCACTGAGCGCACAGCAAGCTCCCGATCCCCGACAGCAGCCTGGGGCGTCCATTCACATCTTCGCGCCAGAGCAGCACGATCTGTACGACGGCCGGTTCGTGCTTTCCGCGGCGCGCGTCCATATGGTGGGCACCCTCGACGATCCGCCCGGCTGGGATCACATGGACAACGACGCCAAGAGCGTCAATCCCGTCGAAGGCACCGCGGAGATCAACGTCGACGAGAAGGCAAACACCGGTACGTTCACTGCCAGGCTTCGGATTCCCGAGGGCGATCTCGAGCTGGTCCTCGATCGATGGAATGAGTTCAGTCCGTGTCAGAACGGTGGCATCGTCGCGTACCTGCACGAACACGGCGCAGACTCAGGCTGCGGCGACAACAGCTGGCCCAAGACCTTCGTGTTCCTGGCCGGCTGGGGCTTTGGACACGCCACCCTGAACGGGAAGCCGCTCTATCAGGACTACGAGATGCACTTCATGGTCACGCAGGGTATTCGCGATCGGCAAACGCTCCGCGTGAACTATCCCAAGGCAGACAAGAAGCTGCCCGCAGGGGAGGTGAATCCAGCAACGCAACAGATTGATTTCTACATTCGCAGTCCCCAGCAGAACCCTCAGAACCGGCCGGGCCGAGAGGTGTTCCTGCACTTCTTCGGTATGGAAGTGACGTGGAAGTAACCCTGAGACTCCGGAGGTTCCATCTGCCCAGCAGGGCTACTGCTGATTCTGACGCTCCTCAGTCTGTAAGGCGACGAGGCCGAATGCCACAGCAGCGGCCGCCGCGGCCGCGATGAATGTGGCCTGCGACCCGTGGGCGGTCCAGAGCCACCCTGCGGCAACATTCCCGGCCGCGAGTGCGGCGCCTGACGCGAGGGCCTGAGCCCCGAAGGCGGCCCCGCGCAGGTGGCC
>JBFWPD010000010.1:0-22298 GCA_050250175.1 Vicinamibacterales bacterium | reverse complement strand
AGAATCGACCCCGGCGCGACGCTGTTGTCCCGGATGTTGTCGCGCGCCAGCTGCTGCGCCATCGACTTCGCGAGGCTGATCTCCGCCGCCTTGACGGCGTTGTACGTCATGCGTCCGCCCGACTCTCGGCCCCAGATCGACGCAATCATGATGATCGAGCCGCCGCCCTGCCGCCGGATCTGAGGCACGGCAAGACGGCTCGCTCTGATCGCGGGAAAGAGCGTCTGATCGATTGCCTCGGTCCACTCCGCGTCCGAGGTATCGAGGATCGTCGTGCCTCTCGCGAGCCCGATGTTGTTGACCAGGATGTCGAGCCTGCCGAACGTGTCGATAGTGCGGGCGACCACCTGCTGCACTCCGGCTTCGCTCGAGAGGTCGGCACCGACGGCAAGGACGGCGTCGCTTCCGGCAACAGCGAGCGGCTCCAGTTCCTGCACCGCGGCATGAAGGCGCTCGGTACCACGCGCGCAGATCGTCACGCGGCAACCCTCGGCAACGAGCGCTCTGGCGCTCGCGAGACCGAGGCCGCGGCTCGAACCGGTCACTATCGCCACTTTTCCGGAGAGTTGCAGGTCCATCCTAGAGGCCGCCGCGTCCGGTGAGATCGTTCAGTGTCCAGTCGAAGGGCAGATAGCGGATCTCGAACGTGTTCGCGGAAACGAAAGGCCGCTCCGTTCGAAGCAGTTCGGGTGAGAGGAGCGCCAACACTGCCCGTTCAATCGGGCTCCTCGCACTGAACACAGGTTCGGCGCGCTCGGCGTACGCCCTGACGAATTCCGCTTCGCGCCAGGAGAAAATCGAGCTGATGGATATCCTGTTCTCGAGGCGATCGACCTGGATGCACTGCGCGTCCGCGGTGCATTCGCTCGCGGCCTCGGCGAGCTGGATCTCGAGACGGGCACCCGTAAAAGGCTCGCTGCGAAGCCGCGGGCTGCCGACGGCCCCCCGTCCGAGCGCCAGGAAGACCCGCGGATCCTCGAACTTCGTCAGCACCGCCTGCTCGATCTGATCGAGCGTCACGAGCTGCCGGCCGACCCGGTGCTCAGTGCGGTCGAAGGCCCCGGGGATCTGACGAATGCTGCCCTCCGGAACATCCTTCGAACGCTGTCCAATCGGGTAATTGTCGATCACGGTCCGCAGAACGATTGCGTTGTACGCATTGATCCAGAACGCGATCTGCTCGTCACGGGACGCCGACGACACGCTCTCGTTCGCCAGCGATGCGACGTAGCCATCGAGGCCGGAACGGTCCGACCGCAGCGCTCGATAGTAGACGAGCCCATCCCGGACGTATGCATCGAGGATGCGCTCGAACGGACTCATCCTCGGCGCCTGCGACTCGATCTGCGCAATCAGCGCGGTTGTCACGAATACCACGGCGAGCGCCAGTCGTCTCATCGGCTAGACCCGCCGCTCCAGGAAGTCGCCGACTGCGTCGTTGAAGCCGCGCGGCTGTTCCAGATTCGCCAGGTGACCGGCCTCGGGGATGACGACCAGGTGTGCGCCCGCCACGGCGTTCTTCAGCGCCTCGGCCATGGGCGGTGGCGTGAGGCTGTCGTTCTCCCCGACCACGACGAGCGTTGGAAAACGGACCGTGCTCAGCGGTTCCGTCGAATCCTCTCTCGTCATCATCGCGCTGATGGCGCCTTCGATGGCGCGCGTGTCGTTCGACATCACGAGACTTCGCACCTGTGCGACGAGCTCGGGACGCTCCGATACCGATCGGGGCGACAGGAGCTTGGGAATCATCTGGTCGGCGACGGCTGCCGGTCCCTGCTCCCGAACGAGCGCCAACATCTTCGTCCTCGCCGCAAGACCCTCCGGTGTGTCAGCGTCCTTTCGGGTATCAGCGAGCACCAGCCCCTTGAAGTAATGCGGCGCCAGGCGCAGCAGGGCCATCGACACGTACCCGCCGAGCGACAAGCCGCATATGACCGCCTCGGTCACGTGAAGCGCATCCAGCAGATCGACGACGTCGGCAGCGAAGTCGTTCATGGACTGCGTCCCGGGATCATCGGCGCCCCCGGCGAACCCTCGCAGGAACGGCGCAATGACGCGCCATCCTCCGGCGCTCAGCGCCAGCTGTGGCTCCCACATGTGGGCCGAGAGCGGGAACGCGTGAATGAGAACCAGAGTCCCGCGTGACCTAGCGGCGGGAGGAGGAAGCGCTTCGAGGTAACGGAGACGTCCCTTTGTTGCGAGGGTGAATGTTGTCATCAAGTCATCTGGTCATCGAGTCACTGATTGGATTATTGATCGAGGCCCGTCCTTCCCGTGGCCGATCAAATGACCAGATGACTAAATGACCAGATGACCAGATTCATGGCGTCTGCTACGCGCAGCCGGACGTATTGCCGCAGTTCACGCACTTGTAGCAGGCGCCGCTGCGGATCATGATCGAACCGCATGTCGAGCAGGGCGGTGCATCCTCCTGATTCTGAATCGTGGAGAACGGCGTCGCCGCCTTCTGGGTTGCCTTCGGCGCAGCGGCCGCTGGAGGCTCGGCGGTTGCCGTCAACTCGCCGTTCTGCGTCTCGTCGAGCTCCCGGCCGTTGACGCCGGCGTGATACTGCGCCTCGGTCGAGAGGAACTTGGTCGCCAGCCACCGGAAGATGTAGTCGACGATCGACTTGGCAAACCGGATCTCGGGATTGCGGGTCATGCCGGAGGGCTCGAACCGCACGTGGCTGAACTTGTCGACCAGCGCCTGCAACGGAACGCCGTACTGCAGAGCGTAGGAAATTGCCTGTGCGAATGCGTCAGCGAATCCCGAGATTGTCGAGCCTTCCTTCGCCATCACCAGGAAGATCTCACCGGGCTGTCCGTCTTCGAACAATCCGACGGTGATGTAGCCTTCGTGGCCTGCGATGTCGAACTTGTGCGTGATGGCCTTCCGCTCGTCGGGCAGCTTGTGCCGCACTGGCTGCGTGACCAGTTGGCTGACCTGCTGCGCCATGATGCTCCCGGGGTCGGCCGGTGCCTTGTCCCTGGACGTGTTGAGCGGCTGCGTGCGCTTGCTGCCGTCGCGATAGATCGAGATCGCTTTCGCGCCCAGCTTCCAGGACTGGACGTAGGCCTGCATGATCTCGTCGACCGTGGCTTCCTTCGGGACGTTGACGGTCTTGCTGATGGCGCCGGAGATGAAGGGTTGCGTGGCTCCCATCATCTTGATGTGGCCCATGTAGTGGATGGACCGCTCTCCGCGCGCCGCCTTGAACGCGCAGTCGAACACCGCGAGGTGCGACGCCTTCAGATCGGGCGCTCCCTCGATGGTCTCGTTCTCGTCGATGTAGTCGACGATCGACTTGATCTGCGCTTCCGAGTAACCGAGCTTTGCCAGGGCCATCGGGACGGTCTGATTCACGATCTTCATGAGACCGCCGCCGACCAGCTTCTTGTATTTCACGAGCGCGATGTCCGGCTCAACGCCCGTCGTATCGCAATCCATCATGAAGCCGATCGTCCCGGTCGGCGCCAGCACGGTCGCCTGTGCATTGCGGTAGCCGTGCGCCTCGCCCAGCTCCACCGCGTCGTCCCATGATCCTTTCGCGGTGGTGTAAAGGTCGGAAGGGACATTGCGCGCGTTGACGTCACGCATGGCGTCCCGGTGCTTCTGCATGACACGAAGGAACGGCTCGCGATTCCTGTCGTACCCGGCAAAGGGTCCGCCGCAGTCACGCGAGATCCGCGCGGATTGCGCGTACGCCTCGCCCGTCATCAAGGCGGTCAGGGCCGCCGCGTAGTCTCGGCCGGCGTCGCTGTCGTACGGCAGCCCACGCGACATGAGCAGCGCACCCAGGTTCGCGTAGCCCAAACCAAGCGGACGGTAATCGTGGCTGTTGCGCTCGATGGCCGGCGTCGGATAGCTCGCGTTATCGACGATGATCTCCTGCGCCGTGATGAGCGTCCGGATGGCAGCCTTGTAGGCCACGACGTCGAACTCGGCGACCGGCTGGCCGGGACCCGCCGGCTTCACGAACTTCATCAGATTGATCGACGCCAGATTGCACGCCGAGTCGTTCAGGAACATGTACTCGGAGCAGGGATTGCTTGCGTAGATGCGATCCGTCTCGGGGCAGGTGTGCCACTCGTTAATGGTCGTGTCGAACTGCATGCCAGGATCGCCGCACACATGCGTGCCCTCGGCAATCAGATGCATCAGGTCGCGGGCGCGATAGGTGTCGACGACCTGGCCGCTCGTCACCGCATGCGTCTCCCAGGGACCATCGTCGAGCACGGACCGCATGAAGTCGTCGGTCACGCGCACTGAGTTGTTGGAGTTCTGGAAGAACACCGATGCGTACGCCGGTCCCGTGAACGAGCCGTCGTAGCCGGCGTCTATCAGCGCCCAGGCCTTCTTCTCTTCCTCGACCTTGCAGTTGATGAACTCGACGATGTCCGGGTGACCTGCGTCGAGGATGACCATCTTCGCAGCGCGGCGCGTCTTGCCGCCCGACTTGATGACGCCGGCAAACGCGTCGTAGCCCTTCATGAACGACACCGGACCCGATGCGGTCCCGCCGCCCGCCAGCAGCTCCTTGGAGGAACGGATCGGCGAGAGGTTCGTGCCGGTCCCCGACCCGAACTTGAAGAGCATGCCCTCGGTCCGCGCCAGGGTCAGGATCGAGTCCATCGTGTCGGCAACGGAGTTGATGAAGCACGCCGAGCACTGGGGCGCCTTCTCGAAGCCGCAGTTGAACCAGACCGGGCTGTTGAACGCTGCCTTCTGGTACACCAGGATGTGCTTCAGGTCGTCGCTGAACGCCTGCAGATCGGCTTCGCTCGCGAAGTACTTGTTGCTGCGTCCCCAGGCCGTGATCGTGTCGACGACCCGCCCGATGAGCTGACGCACGCTCCGCTCGCGCTCAGGTGTTCCGATCTGGCCGCGGAAGTACTTCGACACGACGATGTTCGTGGCCTGCTGCGACCAGGACTTCGGGATCTCGACATCGCGCTGCTCGAAGACGACTTCGCCGCGCTCGTTGCCAATCACCGCCGACCGCAACTCCCATTCGATCTCGTCGAAGGGGTCCACGCCGGGTACTGTAAAGAAACGCGGGAATGTCAGACCGGGCGCTGCCGCTCGTCTGGCCTTCGCATCCAACTCGCGGCTCGAGGCCTTCGGCCGATCGACCTGCGGATCGATGCGGGCGGGCACGCCGGCCGTGCCACTTTCCACCGTCTGCTGACTCGTGCCAGCGGCTTGGTAGGCAGCGTCTTCCTTCATCGCTTCCCGACTCCGTGACTCAGGGGAATACCCCCCGGCTCGGACGGTCGCTCTCCTGCCCCGGCGGGATGCGACCATCTCATGTCTTCGCGGCAACCAGAAATCTGGTCGCACTTCCCCTGGCTCATACGGCCGGGGACTGTCGTGTAAATACGCGAGTGCAATAGGCGTGCAAACCCGAGAAGGGCTGGGAAGTCCTTACGTGTTTGCTTGCTCGCGTATGGCGGTCAATATGGACCCCATCAGGCGGTTTGTCAAGCCTGCAAACACCAGATATTGTGGAATAGATTTAGGTCAGTCGCAAGATGTTGACGACTGTGGATGCCTGTGGAAGCTGTGGATTCTGGCGTTCTAGCGTTCGGCGAGCTGCGCTGCGAGGGTCGACGCCTTGTCGGCGACGGTCTCGGCGAACACCAGATTTCTGGCCTGAAGTGCCTCTTCCGCCTGTGCAATAAACCGGCGCGCCTGGTCGAAGTTCGCACGAGCATCCGCCCCGAGCCGCTGATACTCCACACGGTTGAGGTTGGCGATCGCGCCATCCAGGCTGGCCCGGATCGAGCGCTGCACCTGGCGCTCCCGCTCCGCAGGCAATGTCTGCAGCGTCGTTCCCGGTGAGGCTGGAGCAGGACTCGCGACCGTCGCGCTTGGCGGTGGCTCAGCCGGGCGCTCGGCGGCCCGCGCCGCGGGAGGCGGCGGCGGTTCAGGCGGCATGGCGACAATAGCCGAATCCAGCGGCTCGCTGGGAGGCACCTCTGCGGAAAGGACGGGCTCGACCTGGCGTGGTGGTGGCGGCGGAACATCGAGCGGCATGGGCACGACCACCACGCTCGCCTGAGCACGCGTACAACCCGAGGCCATGGCTCCCGTAACGAGCACGAGGCCGATTACGGCTGCAACTGACGTCTTGCCTCTGCTAATTGCCAGCTTCACTTCTTGCTCTATGCCTGTGGCAGGAGAACGCGGAACGTGGTCCCTGAGCCCGGGGTCGACTGCACTTCGATGTCCCCGTCGTGCATCTGCACCGTACGATACACCATCGAGAGACCGATGCCGCTCCCGCCTTTCCTGGTCGTGAAGTAAAGGTCGAAGATGCGGCTCAGGTTCGCGGGCTCGATCCCGACACCACTGTCGGACACGGCGATGCTCGTCATGCGGTTCCGCGCCGCGGCGCACCGGATCGTGAGCGTGCCACCCTCGGGCATCGCCTGACAGGCGTTCAACGCGAGATTGAGAAAGACCTGCCGGAGCATCGCGGGATCGCCATTCACATCCGGGGCACCATCGCACGCAACGCTCACCTCAATCCCGCGCCTCTCCGCCTCAGGAGCGACAATCGGCATGATTTCCTCGAACAACGCCGTCAGCCTGACCGGCTGGAGCCGCAGATCTTCCGGACGCGTGAACTTCAGGAATCCCTGAACAACCTCGTCAAGCCGGCGAATCTCTCCGGCAATCACGTCCACATGCTGCAGCGCGCGGGCCGCATCGACCGCCGGCGTCACCGCCGTCGCCGCCGCCGCGGCCGCGCGTCCACGGCTATGGACGGGCATCGGCTGACACTGCTGTCGGAGCAGCTCGAGGTGGATCATCATCGCGTTGAGCGGGTTCTTGACCTCGTGGGCGACGCCCGCCGACAGACGCCCGAGCGCCGCGAGCTTTCGCGAATACCTGATTGTCGATTGCACCTGACCGAGGTACTCGACATTGCGGCACACGAGCATCACCCCGACCAGCGCGCCCGCCACATCGTGAATGGGATGCGCGAGCACGAGGCGTTCACCCGCCTCTCGCGCCCCAGGAAAGCTTGCGGACACCGGGCCCCTGGACTGCCGGCTGGCCAGCGCCTGCTCAAACAGCCGCTGCAGCGGATGCTCGCTGCCGACGACCGCGGCGAGCGATGCGCCTGCACTGGCTTCGGGCAGCAACGAGCGAATCGCCGGATTGGCAAAGATCAGCTCGCCGTTGGGACTCACAATCGTCACAGCGTCCTCGAGCAGTTCGACGGCCGACTCGAGGTTCGCCACCTGTCCGGCCATCTGGGATCGATCGGCAGAGAGCTGGGCGCTGACGGTATTGAAGAACGTGCCGAGCTCGCCGAACTCGTCCTTCTGATCGAGATCGAGACGCACACCGAACTCGCCCTGACCGAGCCGCGTCAGGCCCGATCGAATCACATGAATCGGGCGCAACAGGGCCTGCGCCAGCACCAGGGCGCCGACGATGGCGATCCCGAGCGCGATGAGACCGCTGACGATCGCCGGCTCGACGACCGACTCGTTGAGGTCCTGCCGGATCAGGACGGTCGATACGCCAATCCGAATCGATCCGAAGTCGGTGTTGCCAAGCAGCAGCGGCTGACGCAGCTCGAGGTTGCGGCCCTCTCCCGTGTAGAGCTGCTGAAGGATTCGCCAGGAGGGTTCCGCCAGGAGGGCGTTCATGTCGCCTCCGGCCGGAATCACCCGCCCTTCGACGGACCGGTCGGCATGGGCCGCGACGATCCCACGGGGATCGACGATCGCTGCGAAGGTGACATTGTTGGAATAGAGACTCGATTCGAGGATCGAACGCAGGCCCGGATCCTCTCGAAGCGCTTCGTACGGATCGAGCCCCTCGACGACGACCTGACGGGCGCGGTGAAAGACCGCGTTCTGAAGCAGCTCGGCTCTGGCACGGCTCTCGTCGAGGCTCACGCGGGCAAGCGACGCCAGGTGCATGAGGCTGAGCGTCACGACGATCAGGGCGACGATCGTCGTGACGCCGAGCACCTGCTTGGCCTTGATGCCGAGGCGCATCAGAGACGTCCGGGAATCACGTTGGCTTTCCTCAGGCCGATGTGACTATTCGTCCCTGGAGGCGCCGCGCGCCGCGGCGTCCTTGCCCGGACGCAGACGAAGCTTGTTCAGTTTGTTGTGCAGTGTCTTCAAACTGATGCCGAGAATCTCCGCCGCGCGCGTCTTGTTGTCACGCGTGTGCTCCAGGGTCATCACGATCAGCTGCCGTTCGGCTTCCTCCACCGTCGTCCCTGGCGCGAGCGCTACCTGGGCCTGACGCGCAGGCAGCGTCTCCTGAAACAGTGCGGGCGGCAGGTGGCGCGCCTCGATCAGCTGCCCGGGTGCAAGGATGGTCGCCCGCTCGATCGCGTTGCGCAGCTCCCGCACATTGCCCGGCCAGTCGTACTGCTCGATGAGATCCATCGCCTCGCGATCCGCCCCGGACACCGCCTTCTGGTTCCTGGCGCTGAACTCGGTGATGAACGACTGAACCAGAAGAGACAGGTCCTCCTTCCGCTCGCGAAGAGGCGGCAGGCGAAGAGCAAACACGTTCAGGCGGTAGTAGAGATCCTCCCGCAACTTGCCGTTGGCGACGGCCTCGGTGGGGTCGACATTGGTGGCAGCGATGACCCGGACGTCCACGGCCTGCTCGACCCTGCCGCCCAGCCGGCGGAACCGGCGCTCCTGAAGAACACGGAGGAGCTTCACCTGCGTCGCAGGTGTCATCTCACCGACTTCGTCGAGAAACAGCGTGCCGCGATCGGCCAGTTCGAAGCAGCCCTGCCGGCGCTCGGCGGCACCAGTGAACGCCCCCTTCTCATGTCCGAAGATCTCGCTCTCGAGCAGCGTCTCGGGAATGGCGGCGCAGTTGAGGGCCACGAACGGGAATGATGCGCGGGGACTGAGCTGGTGAATGGTCTGCGCCACCAGCTCCTTTCCTGTTCCCGACTCGCCGGTGATCAACACCGACGCGTTGGTCGGCGACGCCTGCTCGATCACCTGATAGATCTTCCGCATCTCAGGGCTGTTCCCGATCATCGGCCCGAAGGTGCCGCGTTCGCGCAGCTGACGGCGAAGGGTCTTGACCTCGCGCATCGTCTCGAGACGTTCGACGATCTTGTCGAGCAGAACCTTGAGGCGCTGGATGTCGACCGGCTTGGTGCAGTAATCGTAGGCACCTTCTTTCATCGCTTCGACGGCTGTCTCGACCGTGCCCTGAGCAGTCAGGAGCAGCGTGGTGACGTCGGCGCCCTGTTCACGCAGGGCGCGCAGCAGGCCGATCCCGTCGAGACGCGGCATCACAAGGTCGGAGATCACGATCGCTGGACGAAACGACGTCACTTTCGCAAGGGCGTCCACACCGTCAGTGGCGGACTCCGCCGTAAATCCCCAGCTCGTGACGAGTTGTTCCAGCCCCACTCGTGCCGCTTGATCGTCCTCGACGATCAAGACGCGTTCGGCGGCTCCAGTTTCCACGACACCACCGGCGGGCGCGTCGATGTGTTCCGTAGGAGCACTCATGAGGCCCCTCCTGTCGTCCAAAACCATGTCATTTTTACATTCTGGTGGTTCCGCTCACCCGCGCGCAAGCTCATCGGGGTCGAATAATTGAAGTAGGCTGAAGCGGATGAGCGACTTGGACAGCTGTCCCCAGCCTGATTCCCCGCCGCTTCAGGTCGCCGCTCCCTCTCCCGGCAGACTGACCGCGGTATTCGAGATTCTGCTCTGCTCCGGGTTTCCAACCCAGTTTGTGCTTGGGGCACTCCTCATCCTGACCGGCCTGGGGCCTCTCGACGGCTCCCTGACGCTGTCCTACGTGGTTACGCTTTCCTTGCTCGACACTGTGGCGCTCATCGGACTGATCCTGTTCGTCATGCGGGCCCACGGCGAGCATCCCGGCGAGGTCTTTTTCGGGCGCCGGCCCATTCGAGGAGAGGTGATGGCAGGATTGCCTCTTGCGTTCGTGGCGCTCGCCCTCGCGGCGGTTGCCCTGACGGCGCTGCACGAGCTCGCGCCGTGGCTTCGGACGTACGCGCGGAATCCATTCCAGGATCTCGTACAGTCGACGGGCGATCTGGTCATCTTCGGTCTTACGGTCGTCATCGCCGGCGGGATCCGGGAGGAGATTCAGCGCGCGTTCCTCCTCACGCGATTCGAACAGTCGCTTGGCGGGATGAGAACGGGAGTCGCCGTCACGAGCATCGCGTTCGGCGCCGGCCACTTCGTTCAGGGCGCCGACGCGACGGTGGCGACGGCGCTGCTCGGTGCCTTCTGGGCAGTGGTCTACGTCAGGCGCCGGTCGGTCGTCGCACCCGTCGTCAGCCACTCGCTCTTCAATCTGACGCAACTCGCCCAACTGGCCATCATTCGCTGACCTGCGCCGAACCGTCGGCATCCAGCAGGATCGCCACCCGACTCCGATTCCGCAGGCTGTTCACCCACTCGGTGACTCTCGCCGTTCGCCGTTCATCAACGAGGCCACGCGCGATCTCATCGCGCACCGCGTCGAGCGTTGGCGCCGAGGCGCCCGCGAATCTTGGATCGGCTTTGTAGGCGGCGGCAATCTCCTCCTCGCTGGGTTGCGCAACGACGAAACGCTGGCTCAGGTACGCCTCGATGCGCATATCCTGGCGAATGCGGCCGCGAATCACCCCTTCGTCGAGTCCGAGCTCGCGCAGCGCCGTCTGGAACGCCTCCTCACTTGCAAAGCGTCCGCGCACCCGCGCGAGTCCGGCAGCAATCACTTCCTCCGGTGGTTCCGGCGGCGCATAACGATCGACTTCCGACAGGATGAGCGCGCGATTGACGAGCTGTTCGACAACCTGGCGATCGGTATCCGTCGGCGGGGCCAAACCAAACCGCCGCACAGCCGCGACGTCGCTCGCCATGATCAGCTGCCCGGACGCAGTGGCCAGAAGTCGCTCGATGACTTCAGCGGAAACCGACGTCATCGTTGCCGCGACGACGAGGACGGCGAGCACGGTGCGAAGGAGTGCGGAGCGCATTGCACCAGACTTCATCAGAAGGCCTGCCCCAGGCTGACGTGGAGTGCCGTCAATCGCTCGGGCTTTCCGCTGGCCAGGTTCCGGCGATCGGTCTTGAAGCCGAGGTCCACCCGGATTGGACCGACAGGCGACGCGTAGCGCACACCAAAGCCGACCGCCCCACGCAGCTCACCGAGATCGAAGTCCGACGTGCGCGCAAACACGTTGCCCCCATCGACGAAACCGACCACGCCGAGTCCCCCGAAAAGCGGGACGCGCAACTCGGCGTTGAAGATCGCGACCGCGTTGCCTCCGAGGGGAAAGCCGTCCTCGGCGAGCGTCGCAGGCGTCCCCAGCTGATCGAGGGCGAAGCCGCGGACGGTCGTGTCGCCGCCTGCGAAAAACCGCTCGCTTGCCGGCAGGTCGTCCACGACGTCAACGATCGGTTGTCCATCAGGCCCGAGGATCGGACTGCCAGTGCCGTCACGGCGCGTGACGACACGCTGAAAGCCATCGGCCAACCCCACCCGCGCACTGGTTGCGACCACCACCCCGGAGCGTCCCGGCAGCTGGCGGAACCATTGCCCGGTCAGAAACGACCGCACAAATCCGACCTCGGAGCCTATACGCCGCGCCGCGAGTTGCACGTTGACGCTCGCGTAGTGACCGCTGGTCGGATTCAGCTGATCATCGCGCGTGTCGCGCACCGCGGACGTCGAAAACGACGACAGGCGAACCTGCGGAAACAGGCGATCGATGAGACGCACGTCTTCGGTGAACCGCTCATCGAAGAGCTGCGTCCGCTGAATCTGGTAGTTGCCGCTCAGCCCGAATCGCGAGCCGAGGGCACGCGCCACTTCGGCGCTGAAGGCCCGTCGAGTGAAGCTGAAGCTGGGTCGCCGCTGCTGTTCGGCGGTGCCGCTCAGGAATGCGTCGGCGTTGGATCCAAACACCGCTGGCTCGCGGAAGGTTCCAAGCACGCGGTACTCGACAAAGCCGAACGGAGATCCCCCGGAATCGCCTTCGCCCGGCGCGCCCGGACTGACGGCGCTCCGGAAGCTCAGACGAGTGAACAGGCTGATCGAGCGATTCTTTCCGAAGAGATTCCGCCGGCCAATCTCGAAGAACGCGCGAGGCCGAATCTCAATCCGGTCGCCTGCGGTCCCACCCTCTTCGGCGGTGGTCTCCTGTCCCGCTTCGAGACCGCCACCGTATCCGAGGGTCGTCACGGGGGCTTCTTCAACGGTCACCAGAAGGTCGCGGGTCGTCTCATCGTCATGCGCCAGCGGCGTGATGCGGACCCGCCGGAAGAGGCCGAGAGCCGCGAGCCGTCGCTGGCTCTCGAGGATGGCGCCGGCATCGAGCGGATCTCCAGAGCCGAGCGTCACCTGCTGGGCGATCGTGTCGGTGCGTGTCCGCCTGTTACCGATGATGATCACATGATCGACCCGCAGTTGCGGCCCCTCCACGACCTCGAACACGACATCCGCGCGCGTTCCATCGTCGCTCAGCCCCGGATCGGCCGTGACCGTTGCGCGCTCGTACCCCTGATTCCTCAGGTACTGCTCGAGCGCATCACGTCCCACCGCCATGTCGGCGAGCACGAACGGCTCTCCCGCCGCCAGTCCTGCCGACATCCTGAGATCGCTTTCAGAAAGGCCCTCGGCGCCGTTGATTCGCACCGACGCGACCTCGGTCCGCACTCCCTCCTGGATCAGAATCCGGACAATGACGTTGGTCTCGCCAGACAGCGACGACCCGGTGTCGACCGCGTCGATGCCGCTTCGCACCGTCACCCCGGCAAAGCCCTGCCGGCGGTAGACCTCTTCGACAGCCGCCACATCGCCATCGAGCACAACCGGATCGAGAGGCTGTCCGGGCTGCAGACGCAACTGCGCCCGCAGCGGATCCATCGGGACGCTGACGTTTCCGGCAACCTCAACGTCGGAAATCCGATAGAGGAGACCCCGAGTCACCATGAAGACGATCACCGTCTCCTGTGCGCTCCGCTCGATCGCATAGGGCGCAGTGGCATCCCGATAGCCGCGCGACTGCAGATACTCCTGGATGCGGATCGTCGAGTCTTCGAGCAGATCGAGGTCGGCAGCCCGTTCTGTCGCGATCGGCACCAGCGCCTCGCGATCGTCGTCCGGCAATGGGTCGCCGGCGAATCGCACCAGGAACCTGGGCCCATCGACGACGGTGAACGACAAGGCGACCGCGCTGTCGTTGTCTTCGAATCGAGCCTCGAGGGTGACACGCGCCTCGTAGTGTCCAGCTTCGCGGCGATCCGTGAGGTAGGCCTCGATCCGCGTGCTCAGCTCGTTCGGCATGTACGGATCGCCGACGTCGAGATCGAGGCGGCCGCGGAGCGCGCCGGGTGGCACGCCCGGCGCTTCGTCGATCGCGATCGTCCGGATGCGCGCCCGCGGACCCGGCGCGATTTCCAGCTGGATCCGCCCGGCGCCACCCCCCTCGTCCGGCCGCACGCCGGCCGCCACACGTGCGGAGAGATAGCCTCTGACCCTCAGTTGCTCCTGGACCAGCGCGGCAATGTCCTGCCCTGAATCGGGAGGTGGCGATGGACCGAATCGATCCTCGATGTCCCTGCGGAGATTTCCCGCGCTGACCCCGGAGTCGCCCGGAAGACCATTGAAGTCGATGCCTCCGATGATCTGCGCGGGCGCGAGCTGGTAGACGAGCGCGACGCCACCCGTTCGTGCTTCGGCATGAACGATCACGTTGTCGAACTGCCCGATGCTGCCCAGATGGGCGACGCTCTCACGAACGCTTCGCATCGACAACACGCCACCCGGTTGCGTATCCACCAGCGCCAGAAGCGGGGCATCGTCCATGTCCCGCCCTCGAACGTCGAACTCGACGGAGACAATGGGTTTTCCGAGGTAGTCCACGAGATCAGCCGCTGCGGGTTCGGGGAGCACTGCGAGCAGGACGACCGCGCCGATGCAGCGTGCGATCGTTGCAATGTCCTTGAGGCGCCTCCTGAGCATGGAGGCGCGGGGCGCAGACATCAGAAGGCGTGCCTCACACGGACTTCGACGGCGTAGGTCTGATCCTCGTTCCGCGACAGCACCCACGACAACCGCTCGCTCTCGTCGTACTCGAGGAGCAGAATCTGGTCGTTCTGCGAGGTGCTCAGGCTCCTGGAGAAGGTCAGGTAGACACGCTCGGAGATTCGCTTTCCAATCGTGACGCGCGCGGAAGGATCGACTCGCGGTGTCGCAGAGTACGTATACGGATCGATCAACGACGGGGTCAGCTGGAAGGTGTCGACGCCAAAGGTCTGTTCGACCACGCGTCCCACCTCGGAGGAGATGGGACTGGCCAGCAGCTGCGTGGCTCGAGTGGCAAGAATGTCCGTCTGAAGCTCGTTCGGATTCTGAAGCGCGCGCAACTCAGGAACGTCGCGATCGCGCCGGACATCGCTGAACAGCAACGCGACGACGTCAGCCGCGGGTAGCGGTGGATCGGAACTGAGCTGCGGCTGCAGCCGCTCCATGGTCCCGGCGGCGCTGACGATGACTCGATAGGTCTCGCCGGGAACGCGGACGCGGGTTTCCGCTTCGACGTCGAAGAAGGGCTCGATCCGGGTGGGGTTGTTGAAGTCGATTGCGCCCCGAGTCACGAGATACCGGCGCCCTTCGAAGAGAACATCGCCGCGATCCACCTCGGCGCGCCCGAACAGCAGCGGCCGATCGTAGGTCCCGCGCAGCTGCAGATCGGCACTCGCCACGAGACGCGCCATGTTGTTCTCGATTCGCAGCGTCGAGGGAATAACGACCGTCATGTCGAACGTCAGCGGGAAGCTGGATTCGGCAGGCGCACCCGATCCTCCATCCCCCCCGAAGTCGAAGAGGCCTCCCGTCGGATCGATCCGGCGGCTCCAGATGGCATTGCGCACGGTCACGGTGCCGCCGAGCGTCGGAGCGACGGCGCTTCCGCGGACAGTCAGGTCGGCGTCGATGGTCGACCGGACACCCTCCGGATACCGCAGCTGCATGCCCTCGCCGCGCGCTGTCACGTTGAGCTCGGCCGGCATGTAGCCGTCGAGCTCCACCCGGCCGCCGAACTGCACGCGGCCTCCGCCGACAACGGCGGTCAGATCGTCCAGCCTGACGCCGCGCGAGTCGAACTGCACGGTTCCGTTGATGCCCTCGAGCGAATTGGGCAGCGAGAAGTGCCGCAGACGACCGTCGGTGATGACCGCGGTGCCGCTGAACAGCGGTTCGTAAAGGGGGCCGTTCACGGCGGCGAGCAGTTCCGCCTGGCCGGAACCCCGCACGTCACGGAAGAACCCCTGGAGGATGCCGAGGTTCGCGTCACCGCTCGCTTCGAGGGCGATGCGCTCCTCGTCCAGCGCGATCGTGCCGCCGATCGTCAGCCGGGTGTCGTCTCCGACGAGCGCGAGGCGATCGACACGCACCACCTCGCTGTCGAGCGCCAGTCGAATTTCCGCATCGTTGCGGATCGCGTAGTCGAACAACCGCAGGTCGAGCGTGTCGATGGTCGCATCGACAATCAGCCGATCGAAACTCGAGAGTTGACCGTTCACGCGCACGGTGCCGCTCGCGACTGCCGTGGTGAATGGCGACAGATCGGGCACGAACAGCCGGACGTACGGATCGAGCGAGGTATCGTGAAAGCGGAACGTCATGTCCGCCTCGAGGCGTGAGGTCAGCGAGATGCGGCCGGCGCCCGTCATCGCCAGACGTGGTGAGGCCGCGCTCAACTCCCCGGTCAGCTCGTCGCCTCTCAGCGCGAGCGTACCGCTCACCTGGCCGACGCCTTCGTCCTCGACGAACAGATCCTGGACGGTGAAGCGCACGTCGTATCGAGGCACCTCGAATGTCCCGCTGCCAGTCGCCGTGAACTCGATCATGCCTGTTGGCTGCAGGGCGGGAGAACCGATCGAGCTCAGCGACTCGACCGCCACGCCGCCGCCCGTCACATCGAACGCGTAGGTGCCGTCCCAGCCAACGAAGGCGGCGCCCGTCATTCCGCCCGTGCCTCTGGAGACATCGATGTCGTCGAGTCTCACGCCGAGGCCATCGAACCGCAGCGACGCGTCACCCCGCTCGAACGGCTCGCCATAGGCGTGGCCTTCGAGAATCGTCATCGCGCCGAACCCGATCGGGCGCTCGTACTCACCCGCGAGATTGAAGTTGCCCGTCAGCAGGCCGGATACGGGATAGTCGTCCAGGCCGAAGGCGTGACGGACTCCCTGGAGGTCGCGGCCTGTCACGCGGAACGACGCATCGATCTCTTCACCGCCATCGCGCCGCGGATAGCCCATCGAGAACCGGCCGGTCACCCGAATCTCCGACCCGTCTTTCCGGACGACGCCTTCCTTGATCTCCACGTACTGGTTCTCGATGACGAGCTGCGCTTCCCCATCGCCCCACATCGTGTCCCAGGCGCGCAGATCTTCGCCTGCGAAACGCCCCTCGACGCGTGGCCGACCGAGCGCGCCCGTGATCAGGCCGTCGAATTCGCCGCGGCCACCGAACGTGATCGCGCGCGTCGGCGACCCGACGTTCGTCAGCATGCCGGCGAGCACCTGATCGCTCTCCTGCCAGTCGCGGCTCGTGACGTGGAACCTGATCCCCGTGTCCTGGCCCCACGCGGTCGTGCCTTCAAAGCGCACGGCCGTCGATTCCGTCGCCAACCGGCTGGGCGCGATGTCGAGCCGCTCCGGATCGAAGCGGTAGGCAATGTCTCCACCGACCGGCAGGTGCGAGGCCATCGGCGGCGGAGCAAACGGCCCCCACTCGTGGAGGCTGTGGCCAGGATCCTCTGCCCGCGCCCGGTCGAGCGAATCGCTCATCGGCTGCGCACCGGGCGGCATCGTCAACGTCAGCTGTCCTTCACCGCGATTCGCACCGAACCTGCCGATGGGCCATTCCACGGCGTGGTTGCCCGATGCGCTCGCTGCCACCCGCAGCCCGGGCAGCTCGTGGACGTCGGAGAGCTCGGCCGCATCGACATTCGTGAACGTCGTGGAGAACTTCGCAATCGAGGGCTGACCCGGTGCCTGGGGGCGAATCGAGAAACCGAACCGGGCGTCGCCTCCATACAGCGCGGCACCGGCATTCGTGACCTCGAAGAACTGACGGTTCCACTGCAGAGAGCCATGGAGACTCTGAAACCGGTAGGCATCGACGCCTGCAGCCTCGCTGTCGAAATCACCCGTGAGATCGTGTCCGCCTCTGAAGAGGTGGAAGGTGCCGGCGAAGTCGCCTTCTCCAGACAACTGCCATGGCTCACGGGCGAAGAACAACTCGCGCATGCGCTGGAAGTTCACATGCGAATCGACCGTGTGCGTCTGTTCCGGCCAGCGCGCGAGGTCAATCAGGCCGTGCGCCGTCGTCTGCGCGCCGTCGGTCTCGATCTCGGCCTGATCCAGAACGAGGTTGCCGTCCTTGATCGTGAAGCTCATCGTCGCGTTGATCCACATCGGGACGAAGTCCTGGATGCTGATCGTGCCGCCGCTGAACTCGGCGCCACCGCGATAGGTCGGCTCGTTCGTGATGTAGAGATCGATATTGGGGGCGACGATGCCCCACGGAGAATTGTGGTTCTCGTAGGCGAACTGTCCCTCCCACGCCCTCAGGTACTTCAAGGTGGTCGTGAACCTGCGGGGTCCGCGCGGTCCCTGGGACGGCTGGCCGCGGAAATTCGGGAAGCTGTGTCCGCCAGGTCCCTCCTCGACGAGCATTTCCCAGTCGGTCAACTCGACGGACGTAACCGTGAACTCCGGGACCCGTCTCATCGCCGTCGACCAATCAAGCGACAGCGACAGATGCCTGGCGACGAAGAACGGACGATCTTCGGGACGCCGGCCTGCGATGACCAGATCCTCGACGACCACGCGCCCCCGGGCCACATGAATGCCGAGGCGTCCAATCGTGATCTGCCGATCGATGCGGCGCGAGCCTTCCCGCTCGGCAAGCTCGCGCAAACGTGGACCGAGGTCGATCGTGAGCGTGCTGACGACCGTGGCTGCCAGGATGGTGGCCGTGATGGCGAGACCCAGCCCGACGTGCCGCAGGATGCGATGACGGCGCACGCGCGAGAGCCAGCGATTGAGCGCGACAGCAGCCTTCTTCATCATGCGCTCTTGCCCGGCGAAACGACGGCCAGCAGCGCTCCTGCCTCGACTGACTGACCGGGCACGACCGTAATCTCGGCGACGACGCCGTCGCGACCCGCGCGCAATTCGTTCTCCATCTTCATCGCTTCGATGACGACGATGGCTTGTCGTGCGGTCACCGCGGCGCCTGGCCCCGCCAGCACTCGCACGACCTTCCCCGGCATCGGCGCGACGACCCGGACCTGACCGGCGCCACCCTGGCGATCGTCCCGCGTCGATCGCTGGCGCCACCCGTTCAGCGCGACGGGCATCGACGTCGAACGCAGGTGCGCCGACAGATGTCCGGTGACACGATCCGGAACCAGCGCAACCTCATGGCTGGCAATGCCGCCGCCGTCATTGCCCGACATCAGCAGCGACAGCGAACGGGCGTCGACCCGCACGGCATCGACCGTCCAGGTCCGATCGCCAATCGTCACGACGAAGCCGCTGCCGGCGCGCTCGACAGCGACCTGCCGGACATGTCCGTTGACCTCCACCTCGCACCGCATCAGCGCAGCGCCTCTGTCCGGGCGCACCGTTGCCAGGCGCTCGAAGCACCCGACGGAGCGGCCGGCTGCGAGGGCGCGAACACCGTCTGCAGTGCGGCCGCAACCGCCGCGACGTCCTCGGCCGAGGGGTCCGGTTCGACAAAGGGGCGGCCATTCCGCCCGGCCAGGACTCCGTCGAGGTACGTCGTGTCGAATCGGCCGGCCTGAAAGTCGTCCTGGGCGAGGAGCCATGTGAAGAACGGGACAGTCGTGCGAATACCCGTCACGAGATACTCGCTCAACGCGCGGCGCATTCGCGCGATCGCCGCCGGACGATCCTCGGCCCAGGCCACGAGCTTCGAAATCATCGGGTCGTAGTAGATGGGCACGTCGAGCCCGGCGGCAACGCCGGAATCGTCGCGGATGCCGGGACCGGACGGTGCCCGAAGCTGCTCGATGCGACCCGGCGACGGCATGAAGTGGCGATCCGGATCCTCGGCGTAGATGCGGCACTCGATCGCATGACCGGCAGGTGTCAGCACGCGCTCGGCATCGATGTCCAGGTGTTCTCCGCGCGCGATGCGCAACTGCCACCGCACGAGATCGATGCCCGTCACCATCTCGGTAATCGGATGCTCGACCTGCAATCGTGTGTTCATCTCGAGGAAGTAGAACCGGCCGTCGCTGTCGAGGAGGAATTCGATGGTGCCCGCGTTCGTGTAGCCGACGGCACTCGCCACGGCGGCGGCAGCGCCCGTGATCGCCCGTCTCAGCTCCGGCGTCACGGCGGGTGACGGTGTCTCCTCGACCACCTTCTGATGCCGCCGTTGAATCGAGCACTCGCGCTCCACGAACGGCAGCACGCGGCCGTGAAGATCGCCCAGCAGTTGCACCTCGATATGGCGCGGTCTGCTCAAACGACGCTCGATGTAGACGGAGCTCTTGCCGAAGGCCGTATTGGCCTCCGATTGCGCGGACCCGACGGCTGCCAGCAGATCGGCAGAGTCCGTCACGGTTCGCATTCCCTTGCCGCCGCCGCCCGCCACCGCCTTGACGAGCAGCGGGTACCCAATCGACGCCGCAGTCGCCAGGATCTGTTCGGGCGCCGCATCGGCCTCGAGCGGCCCATCGGTGCCTGGGACGACGGGCACACCGGCCTTTCGAGCTGCCGCTCGAGCCGCGGTCTTGCTGCCCATCAACCGGATGGCTTCAGGTGACGGCCCGATGAATGTCAGTCCCGCGTCACGAACGGCCGCGGCGAACGCCTCGTTCTCGGCAAGAAAGCCGTAGCCGGGATGAACAGCGTCCGCCTTCGACTGCCTGGCGGCATCCAGGATGCGATCGATCCGGAGGTAGCTTTCCTTCGGCGCGCTCGGCCCGATGGCGTACGCCTCGTCGGCATAGCGCACGTGCAACGCGGTGCGATCGCACTCGGAGTACACGGCGGCTGTGGCCACACCCATCTCACGACAGGCGCGCGCCACACGTACGGCAATCTCGCCGCGATTAGCGATCAGGACCTTGTGCACGGAGGCTGTGCCGGCTCCGCGCCAGCCTGGAGGCGGGCACGGCAACTCCAACTATTCTATCGGCTTATTCGATCCGCTCAGAGCGGGATGTTGCCGTGTTTCTTCGGCGGGTTGCGGTCGCGCTTCTGCTCGAGGTTGCTGAGGGCCGCGATCAACTTGCTCCGCGTTTCGCGCGGCCGGATCACCTCGTCCAGAAAGCCTCTCGAGGCCGCCACGTACGGGTTCGCGAATTTCTCGCGGAACTCTGCTGCGCGCGCGGACCTCGCGGCGATGGCGTCGGCGGCAGCCTCGATTTCGCGCTTGTAGAGAATGCTGACCGCACCCTCAGGCCCCATGACCGCGATCTCAGCCGACGGCCACGCGTAGTTGAAGTCGGTGCGGAGATGCTTGCTCGACATCACACAGTACGCCCCACCGTAGGCCTTCCGCGTGATGACGGTCACCTTGGGGACCGTTGCCTCGGCGTAGGCGTACAGCAGCTTGGCACCGTGCTTGATGATGGCGCCGAGCTCCTGCCGGGTTCCGGGCAGGAATCCCGGCACGTCCTCGAACGTCACCAGCGGAATGTTGAAGGCATCGCAGAACCGGACGAAGCGGGCGCCCTTGACCGACGCATCGATATCCAGGGTGCCGGCGAGCACCGCGGGTTGATTGGCGACGATGCCGACCGATCGCCCGCCCAGACGGGCGAATCCGACAATCAGGTTGCGCGCATAGTGCTGGTGCACTTCCAGGAACTCGCCTCCGTCTGCGACCGCGTGAATCAGGTCGAGCATGTCGTACGGATGATTGGGCGAGTCGGGCACGAGGCGATCGAGGGTTTCGTCCTCCCGATCCACGGGATCGTCCGGCGGCCTCCGCGGAGGATCATCGAGATTGTTCGACGGCAGATAGCTCAGAAGGTTTCGGACCAGCGCAAGGCATTCCCGGTCGTCGTCGGTCGCGAAATGCGCGACGCCGCTGGTCGCGTTGTGCGTCATCGCGCCGCCGAGCGCCTCCTTGGTCACCTCCTCGTGTGTGACCGTGCGGATCACGTCCGGTCCGGTCACGAACATGTAGCTCGTATCGCGGACCATGACCGTGAAATCGGTGATCGCCGGCGAGTAGACGGCGCCACCCGCGCAGGGGCCCATGATTGCCGAAATCTGCGGAACTACTCCGGAGGCCAGCGTGTTGCGAAGAAAGATGTCGGCGTAGCCGCCGAGCGACAGCACGCCCTCCTGAATCCTCGCTCCGCCTGAGTCGTTCAGCCCGACGATCGGGGCGCCCAGCTTCATGGCGAGGTCCATGATCTTCACGATCTTGGCGGCATTGGTCTCCGAGAGCGACCCGCCGAACACCGTGAAGTCCTGCGCGAAGGCAAAGACCTGGCGCCCGTCGACCAGGCCGTGGCCCGAGACCACACCGTCGCCGGGAATGAGCTGCTCCTCCATGCCGAAGTCACGGCATCGGTGGGTGACGAGCTTGTCGAGCTCCTCGAACGTGCCTGGATCGAAAAGCAGCTCGATGCGCTCCCGCGCTGTCAGCTTTCCGGCAGCATGCTGACGCTCGAGGCGCTCCGGTCCCCCACCGAGCTCCGCGCGGCGCTCGAGATCGAGGAGGACATCCTGCGGGTTCATGCCTTGACGGCCTGCGCCTTCTCCCAGTCCTTGAGAAACTTCTCGAGACCGATGGTGGTGAGCGGATGGTTGAACAACTGGTCGATCAGCGAGGGCGGACACGTGCAGATGTCGGCACCGATCTTCGCGGCCTCGATGACGTGGACCGGATTCCTGGCGCTTGCCACGAGCACTTCAGTGGGGAACTCGTAGTTGTCGTACATCTCGACGATCTCGCGAATCAGGCCCATGCCCTCCGCGCCGACGTCGTCGAGCCGGCCGACGAACGGACTGACGAAGGTCGCGCCCGCCTTGGCGGCGAGCAGCGCCTGCGCGGCCGAGAAGACGAGCGTGACATTGACCCGGAGACCCTCGTCCGACAGCGTCTTGCAGGCGCGGATCCCGGCACGCGTCAGCGGAACCTTGACCACCATGTGCGGATCGATTTGCGCGATCTCGCGGCCTTCCCGCAGCATGCCGTCGACCTCGACCGACACGACCTCGCCGCTGACCGGCCCCTTGACGATCTCGCAGATGCGTTTGAGGTT
>JBFWPD010000009.1:0-22396 GCA_050250175.1 Vicinamibacterales bacterium | reverse complement strand
ACCTTGCGTCGATTGCCCGCCAGATGGTCTCAGGCGACGGAGCGCCATCTGCCAGGGATGCAGTCGGTGCGACCGGATCGGCGTCGATTCCACGCCTGCAGTTCCTGGTCCCTGATCGATCAGGTCTGCCGCCGCTGGCGCGCTAAGCCACGCTCGAGATGGGTGACGGCCGCCGGACGGTGGTCGGGTATACCGAGGCGAGCAGGGGATGCCGGCATCTGTGCCGGCACTGTCCAGTCGTGCCTGTGTACAACGGACAGTTCAGGCTGGTGCAATCCGAGGTGGTCGCCGCCGACATCGCGGCGCAGGTCGCCGCGGGCGCGGGTCATATCACCTTTGGCGACCCCGATTTCTTCAATGGTCCGACCCACGCCCTCCGGATCGTGACGGCGCTCCACGAAGCGCACCCGGAGGTCACCTATGACGTGACCGTCAAGGTCGAACATCTCCTGAAACATCGTCATCTGCTGTCGAAGCTCGCTGAGACCGGCTGCGCCTTCGTGACGACCGCGGTCGAGTCGCTGGACGACCGAGTCCTCGCGATTCTCGAGAAGGGACACACGCGGGCGGACTTTCTCGAAGCCGTTCGGCTGTGCCGTGCCTCGGGACTCACCCTGGTCCCGACATTCGTCGCGTTTCATCCGTGGCTGACGCTCGACGGCTACTGCGACCTCGTGGACACGATTGCGGCGCTGGATCTCGTCGATCACGTCGCGCCGATCCAGCTCGCGATCCGATTGCTCGTGCCCGCGGGCTCACGGCTGCTCGAGCTCGAGGAAGTCCGCACCCTGGCCGAGACCTTCGACCCAAGAACGTTGACCCACCGCTGGAAGCATCAGGATCCCCGCGTCGATCGGCTTCATGACGAGGTGAACGCGCTCGTTGGCGCCCGCCTCACCGCGGATCGGCGTGCGTTGTTCGGCGAGCTCCACGCGCTCGCTCACGATCGCGCCGGCGCTCCCGCGTCCGCATGGGTGCCCCGTGGCGAGCGCGCCACCGTGCCGTACCTGACCGAGCCCTGGTACTGCTGCGCGGAGCCGAGCCCGGAACAGGTCGGACTGGTCTGAGGCGTATCGTTGTCCCGCGTTCTGCTCCTGGCCACGACGACGGGCTATCAGACTCGCGCGTTCGAAACGGCGGCAGCAAGGCGCGGTGTTCAACTCGTCTACGCCACGGACCGTTGCGATCGTCTCGATGACCCCTGGTCCGATCGAGCGATCGCGATTCGCTTTCACGAGCCGGCGGCGTCTGTCGAAGCCGTTCTCAGGGCGGCTGAATCGGATCCGATTGACGCGGTGCTCGCGGTTGGCGATCGTCCGGCGACGCTTGCCGCGCTGATTGCCGAGGCGCTTCATCTGCCGGGGCACCCGCACGGCGCAGCGGTTGCGGCTTCCCACAAACGGCTGACTCGCCAGCGGCTCCGCGATGCGGGGCTGCCGGTGCCCTGGTTTCACGACGTGGCCGTTACGTCAGACCTCGACGATCTCGACTTCTCGGTCGCCTTCCCGTGCGTGCTCAAGCCCGTGGCGCTCTCCGGGAGTCGCGGCGTGATGCGGGCCGACGATCGAGTGACGCTGGCCGCCGCGCTCGATCGCCTCAGGCGACTGCTGCGCGCGCCGGACGTCCAGGCCGAAAGAAATCCGGATCACGGCCGCGCGCTGATCGAAGGATTCGTCGAAGGGCGCGAGTTCGCGATCGAGTGCCTCATGACCAGCGGCCGCCTTCAGGTGCTCGCCATCTTCGACAAGCCCGATCCGCTCGATGGCCCGTTCTTCGAAGAGACCATCTACGTCGCGCCATCGTCTGCGGACGGCCCGACTCAGGCTGCCATCGTCGCGGGCGTCGAAAAGGCCGTGCGGGCGATCGGCCTCGTTCACGGGCCGGTGCATGCCGAGTGCCGGGTGAACCCGGCGGGGGTCTTCGTGCTCGAAACGGCAGCGCGTCCCATCGGCGGCTTGTGTGCACGCGCCCTGACGTTCGAACGCGACGGCGATGTGGCGTCCCTGGAGGAACTTCTCCTCCTGCATGCGCTCGGCGAGGACGTCTCAGGCTGGCAGCGCGAACCGCCGGCGTCCGGCGTGATGATGATTCCCATACCCCGGGCCGGCTTCTTTCGCGGCGCCCGCCAGGTTGATGCGGCCCGCAGCGTGCCGGGCGTCACTGAGATCCAGATGACGGCGAAGATCGACCAGCGTCTCGTGCCGCTTCCCGAGGGAGCCAGCTACCTGGGCTTCATCTTCGCGCGCAGCCCGGCCGGGAGCGGGGTCGAGAAGGCGCTGCGCGACGCTCATGCGCGTCTGGTGATCGACGTGGACCCTGAACTGCGGGTGATAGAATCGACCCATGGCTGACAACTGCGGTCCGTCGCCTTCGGCGCCGGCAGGCAACCGGAGCGGTCGGAAGGTCTTCTGCGTGAAGTTCCAGAAGGAGCTCCCCGGCCTCGACTCGCCTCCGTGGCCCGGCGAGCTGGGCCAGCGCATCTTCGAGAGCGTCTCCGGTGATGCCTGGAAGCTCTGGGAGGATCGGATGAAGATGATCCTCAATGAATACCGCCTGATGCCGTGGCAGAAGGAGGCTCAGGAGCTGGTCGCGCGTCACATGGAGGACTTTTTCTTCGGCGAGAGCGCCGCGCTGCCGCCCGGCTACGTCCCGCAACAGGCGAAGTAGCGTTCGCCGCCCTCGCCCGAGGGCTGTTTCCAATCGCTACTGTTCGCCAGCCCTTCTGTAGCGAACCACTGCACGTCACGCCGAACGGCCGAGATCGTCTTTGAATAACCGGCCATTTTCCAATGACTTACGAGACCACGTCTACTGCTGAGCGGGTACGAATCTTGATCTTCCTGCTTGCTGACACTACCGCGGGCCCCTCCGGCCGTGCGGATGTTCAGCACGTCGTCTTTCAGGGAGGATTACCGTGAATACACCCGCGCGAAAAGAACGTCGAGGCTTTGCTTCCATGTCGCCGGACAAGCAGCGGGAGATCGCCAGCAAGGGCGGTCGCGCAGCACATCAGAAGGGGACTGCGCACGAATGGACGTCTGACGAAGCACGGTCTGCCGGCCGTAAGGGCGGTCAGATCAGCCGTGGCGGACGTGGGCGACTGACGACCCCTGTTACTCCAGAGACATCGCCGATGCCGATCGAGGCCGAAGAGGATCAGGCCTGATTCGGTCTGCCGTTACCATCCCGGGGCGTCTGTCCGGTCTCCACATCGTGGATCCGGGCCGGCGTCCCCGGGAGTTACCCTAAGGCGTGCTTCGCGCCCGTCCGCTTCGTTCTTCCGTTCTTCGCCACCTCCTCATCAGCGTTCTGTTCCTGACTGCTCTCGTCCCTGTTGCGGCCTCAGCGCAGGATGGCGAGGTCATCGTCACAGATCTCGAGTTCCGCGGCGTGCGCGCAGTGAGCGAGTCACAGCTCCGGACGGTGCTCGCGACTCGCGAGAGCTCGGCGTTCCCCTGGGGCCTGCGATACGACTTCGACCAGACCCGGTTCGAGGCGGACCTCCAGCGGATCAGGGCCTTCTACACGGATCGCGGCTATCCCGACGCCCTGGTGACTGCCTTCGACCTGCAATTCAACGAGGCCAAGGACGAAGTGCGCATCGTCCTGGACGTGCAGGAGGGCGAGCCCATTCGCGTGGCCGGATTCGAGCTGGTGGGATTCGATTCGCTCGGCACGTCGGATCAGGAACGGCTGCGAACAGAGATCGCCCTGAGAGCCGGGGCGCCGCGCAGCCGACAGGCGGTCGCGGTGTCCGCGGAGCGGGCCACCAACCTGCTTCGGGATCGCGGGTATCCGTACGCCCGCGTCTCCACCATGGAGCAGGTCGCCGGGAACGGCCGCGACGTGCGTGTCACCTTTACCGCCGACCCGGGTCCGCTCGCGACGTTCGGTCCGGTCGACATCGTGGGGAACGACTCGGTCAGTGTGCGTGTCATCCAGCGGCAGCTGTCGTTCGCTCCCGGCGATCCGTATCGCCGCAGCCTCGTGCAGGAGTCGCAGCGCAGGCTGTACGGTCTGCAGCTCTTTGAATTCGTCAACGTGGAGCAGCTGGATCCCACCGTGCCGTCCGAGCAGGTGTGGATGCGCGTGACCGTCGCCGAGCGCGATCACCAGCGGCTCAACTTCGGCGTCGGCTACGGGACCGAAGAGAAGGGTCGCGTCGAGGGCCAGTATCAGCACCTCAACTTCTTCGGAGGTGCGCGCACCGCAACCGCCCAGGCGCGCTGGTCCTCACTGGACAGGGGTATAAGGCTCCAATTCGAGCAGCCCTATCTCTTCAGTCCACATCTGCTTCTTCGCCTCGACGGCCAGCAGTGGCGGACCGAGACGCCCGCATATCAGTCGATTCTCACAGGTGGAGAAGCGGTCATCACGAGGCGCGCCGGTCTGTTCACGTCGATCTCGGCGTCGCTCAGCACCGAGTACACGAGCAGCACGGTCTCGGCAGATGCGCTGAACGACCCGACACTGCGCGACGAGCTCATTGCCCTCGGCCTGGACCCGACGACGGGCCGGCAGGAGGGATCGCTGAACATCATGTCCGCCGACATCACGCGAGACACGACGGACAATCCGCTCGATGCAACACGCGGCTACTTCCTTGCGCTTCATCTCGAACGCGCCGGAGGCATGCTCCCTGGCACTTTCAACTACGCCGCCGTGTCCGGCGATGCCCGCTACCTGCTGTCGCTCGGCGATCGCTTCGTCGTCGGCGCGCGGCTGCAGCTTGGCAGCCTTGGAGCGGACAACGGCGATCCGGCGAACATCCCCTTCTCCAAGAAATACTTCCTTGGCGGCGCGACGAGCATCCGCGGCTGGGGCCGGTTCGAGATCAGTCCGCTCAGCGCGTCCGGCTATCCGATTGGCGGAACGAGCGTCGCCGCCTTCACGACCGAGGTGCGGTTGCGGGTCGCGGGCGGCCTTGGAGGTGTGGCGTTCGTCGACGGTGGCAATGTCTGGGCGGAGAACTGGACCATCCGTCCGCGTGACCTGCGCTACGCCGCCGGACTGGGCCTCCGTTACGGAACCCCCGTGGGCCCTGTGCGTGTCGATTGGGGGTATCAGCTGAATCCGATCGAGGGGCTGCTCATCGACGGCGCGCTGCAGCGCAGGCGGTGGCGCCTGCACTTCAGCATCGGGCAGGCTTTCTAATCTGGTCATTTAGGCATCTGGTCACTTGGTCATTTGGTCATTTGGTCTTGTTGGATTGGTCTATTGAGCGTGACCGATGACCCAAATGACCAAATGACCAGATGCCTAAATGACCAAATTCAATCTTCACCCCTGAGGCAGCGACGCGACCTGCACGCGTGCGTCGTTGAAGCAGGCACCGCCGCCAAGGTCCGTCAGGTTGTCGGGAACGAGTGCGGTTGCAGTCTGGCCGTTTCGAGTGGCCCGTCGCCACAGACCCTTGGGCAAGCTCACCGTGCCCGGCCTGACCGTGGGTGTCACCTCGAGCGTCACGTGCACCTCGCCCAGCTCGTTGAACACGCGGACGGCATCGCGGTTTTCGAGTCCGCGGGGCCTCGCATCGGCCGGGTGCATGGCCAGCACCACTTCGGGAGCGGGAAGCTCGCCAAGAGTCGAGCTGATCGTGCGCGTGGTCGCAGGCGAGATGAGCGCGAGCGGGAAGGACGCAGTGGCCGGGTCGGCTTGATATCGATAGAGTCCGTGAGGCATCGACCGGTCGAGATCGACAGGGAAGAGATGCACCTTCCCGTCCGAGGTTCTCGGAAAGACGTCCACGAACTGCACCGGCGTCGGTCCGAATGGCGGCGCCGGCGAACCGCCAGCTCCCATCGTCTCTCCGACGTCTCCTGGCAGTCCGTTCAGGACCGTCACCAGCAGATCCAGTTCTCCCGGTGTGTCGTCTCCATCGCTGAGGCCCATGCGCCCGCACAGCTCGCCGAAGACGTCCGCATTCGAGCGCGATTCGCCGGCGGCATCGATGACCGGCCTCACGAGCTCCATCGAGATGGGCCCGTAGGCCTTGGCCACGTCGTAGCCCTCGAGGAAGGTCGTTGCCGGAAGCACGACATCGGCATACAACGCCGTGTCCGTCATCACCTGGTCGAACACAATGGTGAAGAGATCCTGACGTTCGAGCCCGCGGAGCACTCGCTGTTGATCCGGCACCGTTGCAGCCGGGTTGCAGTTGTAGACGAACAACACCGAAACCGGCGGATCTCGTTCCTCGAGCAGCGAGCGCCCGAGCCGGTTCATGTTCACGAGGCGTGCGGCTGGTTCCTGCGCATCGATCCAGGGCCGGGTGACGTCCCATGAGGCGGAGTTGCTCATCGAGTAGCCGCCGCCACGCACGCCGAACTTTCCGCCGACAGCCGGGAGCGCGAGGATCGCCATTGCGGCGTTCCCGCCGTTCCTGTTTCGTTCGAGGCCCCAGCCACAGCGGATCAATGCCGGAGCCGATTCAGCGTACAGCCGCGCGGCGCGCTCGAGTTCGCGGGCGTCGAGGCCCGCCACTGCGGCGGCAGCCTCGAAGGTCCAGGGATCGGCGCGCTCGCGGAGCGCTTCGACACCGGTCGTGTGCGCGGCGAGGAAGGACTCGCCGGCTGCGCCCGACTCGAACAGGTGACGGTGAAAGGCGAGCGCCACGACCACATCGGTCCCGGGCTTGACGGCGAGATGGACGTCCGCCGAGCGGGCGAGCGCCGTGGAGCGGGGATCGATCACGATGATCCTGGCTCCGCGCTGCCGCGCCTCCCGCAGGTAGGGCATCAGGTGGATGCCCGATGTCTGCGGGTTGACGCCCCAGAGCACGATGACCGATGCCTCCGGATAGTCCTGGTAGCTGACCGACGGCATCTTTCCGTACAGCGCCATGTTTGCGGCGCCCGTCGGCGCGGCGCAGAGCGTCCGCGCGAGCCTCGACGTGCCAAGCCGCCGCCAGAGCCGCGCGTCGAAGTTGTCCTGGGTGAGCAGGCCGTTCGAGCCCCCGTAGGAGAACGGCAGGATGGACTCGGCGCCGGTGGTTGCGATCGCATTGCGCATGCGATCGGCAATCAGCTCGAGCGCTTCGTCCCAGGTGGCACGCGTGAACTGTCCGGTTCCCTTCTTGCCGACGCGCACGGCCGGGTAGAGCAGGCGATCCGGACCATACACGCGGTCGCCGAATCGCCGCACCTTCGCGCAGATGAAACCGCCAGTGACGGGATTCCGACGGTCGCCGTCGATGGCGATGATCCTGCCGTGCTGCACCGACACGGCAAGGCTGCACGAATCGGGGCAGTCGAGCGGGCATGCCGTCTCGACGATCGACACGGGTCCGCCCAGTGGCTTGTCACGTTTGGTCGTGCTGGCCGGAGACGACACGACTCGTACGATACCATCAAGAAACGAACGTTTGTGCGACGCACGGGCACGACGCACGTTGCGCGACACGGTGCCACACATGCCCGACCTCCCTCGCATTGCGATCATCGGCGGCGGCTTCGGCGGCCTGGATGCCGCGCGCGCTCTCGCGCATGCGCCCGTTCGCGTCACGGTGTTCGATCGACACAACTACCATCTCTTCCAGCCGCTCCTCTATCAGGTGGCGACGGCGTCGCTGTCGCCCGGCGACATCGCGTCGCCCATTCGCTGGATTCTTCGACGGCAGAAGAACACGCGCGTGCTGCTCGCCAAGGTCAACTCCATTGACGCTGCCGGGCGCCGTCTCGTGATCGAAGGCAGTCCATCCGGTGACGAGGCGTTCGACTACCTGATTCTTGCCACTGGCGCGGCGCACGCCTACTTCGGTCACCCGGAGTGGGCGTCGCAGGCGCCTGGCCTGAAGACTCTGGACGATGCGCTTCGAATCAGGCGTCGCCTCCTGATCGCGTTCGAGGCGGCTGAGCGCGAGACGGATCCGGACGCGCGCACGCGCCTTCTGACCTTCGTCATCGTCGGAGGGGGGCCGACCGGCGCCGAGCTCGCGGGCGCCCTCGCCGAAATCGCGCGCCGGACGCTGCGGCAGGACTTCCGCCGCATTCGCCCTGAAGCGGCGCGTATCGTGCTCGTCGAGGGCGGACCGCATCTGCTCTCCGCATTCCCCGAGCGTCTCCGGGAGCGCGCCCGTCGTTCGCTCGAACGCCTGGGCGTGCAGGTGCTGACCGATTCGCTTGTCGTCAACGTGACCGGCGACGGGATCGTGTGGCGGCCGGCATCCGACAAGGCGGCTGCGGGCACGCGCATTTCTGCCGGCACCGTGCTCTGGGCTGCAGGCGTGGCGGCGTCGCCGCTCGCGGCCTCGATAGGTGCGCCGATGGATCGCGCGGGCCGGATCCTGGCAGAAGCGACACTGGCGGTGCCTGGCCACCCGGAGATCTTCGTCGCCGGCGATATCTGCGCCCTTCAGCAGGATGGCGCCTGGCTTCCCGGCGTCGCACAGGTGGCCAAGCAGCAGGGGGCGCACGCAGCCCGCAATATCCTCCACGCCATCGCTGGAGAACCGCTCGATCCGTTCCGATACCGGGACTACGGCAACATGGCGACAATCGGACGCGGAGAAGCAATCGCCGTCATCGGTCCGGTTCGCACGTCAGGACTGCCGGCATGGTTGCTGTGGCTCTTCATTCACATCTGGTCGCTCGTGGGATTTCGTAACCGCCTCGCCGTGATGGGCGAGTGGGCCTGGGCCTACGTCACCTTCCAGCGCAGGGTCCGCCTCATCACCGGCGGATCGGGCGGCGGCTAGCCCTTCATGCGTGCGCTCGTCGTCGGTGGCGGTGATCTCGGGCGGAGCCCGCGGATGCAGTATCACGCGCGGGCGCTCGCGCAGCAGGGCATCGAAGTCGATCTCGTCGGGTATGGCGGCACACGGCTGCCGCAGTTCCTGACAGACGACTCGCGCATTGCGATCCATCGTCTTCCCGAGGCGCGTCTTCGATTCGGCGCGGGGCGTTCGCAGATCGTGTACGGATTCCTTGCGGCCATCGACGCCGTTCGCACGAGCGTCGTGCTGCTGATGGCGCTGATGAAGCGGCCGCGTCCCGACCTGCTGCTCGTGCAGAACCCACCCGCCCTGCCGATGCTGCCGGTGACCTGGCTCGTCGCCAGGCTGCGCGGCGCGAGGTTCGTCATCGACTGGCACAACCTGGGGTACTCGATCCTCGCCCTGCGGCTCGGCCGGCGCCACTTCGCAGTGCGGATGGCACGGTGGTTCGAGCGCATCGCCGGACGCTCGGCTGATGCGCATCTCTGTGTCTCGCGCGGGTTTGCAAGGTTTCTGGCCGAGCGATTCGACATCCCGCTCGCACGCGTGCTCTACGACCGCCCCGCGGCGGCGTTCGTGCCTCTGGCGCGACCCGAACGCGAACAGCTGCGCCTCGCGATGTTTTCGAGACTTTCGGTGCGGAGCAGCGCCGGCTTCGTCGTCTGTCCGACCGGCTGGACCGAAGACGAGGATTTCGACCTCGTCATCGAGGCGGTGCAGCTGCTGGAAGAGCGGATTCGAGGCTGGGAAGCAATCGACCGGGCCAGACGCTTCAGCGATGTGGTGATTCTCGTGACGGGCGACGGCAACCGCCGCGCCGAGTTCGAGCGGCGGTTTGCAGGCCTGGCCGCACGGCGTGTTCACCTGCGCGCGCGATGGCTCGAGCCGGAGGACTATCCGCGCATCGTGGGAAGCGCGGACATCGGCCTCTGCCTCCACCGGTCCTCGTCCGGGCTCGACATCCCGATCAAGGTGGCAGACCTCTTTGGCGCCGGCGTTCCGGTGTGCGCCCTCGACTACGGCGCGTGCCTCGCCGAACGTGTGAGACACGGAGAGAACGGCCTGCTGTTTTCCAACGCCAGGCAGCTCGCCGAGGTGTTGTTCGACCTCTTCGAGACGTTTCCCGGAGAATCAACGCTGCTCGACCGGCTTCGCACGGGCGCGAAGCGTTCGGCGACGCCGACGTGGGAAGAGGGCTGGATGACAGAGGCCCGGCCCGTGCTGATGCCCTGAAACGACACACTCGCTCACAGAAGTGGGTTCGGCGTCAGCCAAAAATTGACAGAGCGGGTGACGCAAATTGATCGATTTTCAACTCTGATTGGCCAGCTCCCTTCAAAGGCTTCACGTCTTTGCGGGCCATTGCGCCGGGCACCGACAATCTCGTCACGCTTCTCACGCATGGCGTCCAAGTTGCAGTGTGACTCGCATCGGTTCAAAAACAGGAGAACACACGATGCAACGAGACGCCGCGGCCGTAATCGATTCGCCCGAGAACGACGAGGGGCAGGTGACGCTGAGCGACACCGTCATTGCCATCGGCTGGACGATCACCGGCAGCTTGATTGGCTTCTTTCTCGTGGGATTGCTCGTGATGTACACGATCTGAGACGTCTGACTGGACGCGTTACGCGACCAGCATGCCGAGCAGCCGGGGACCATCCGCGGCAACGAACATCGTCATCGCGCGTTCGCGTGCCGCGGTCGCCTGCGCGATGGCCCCCTCGAAGCGTTCGTGCCCCTTCATCGGCTCCATCCAGGGCTGATTCCTGATCTCCGGACAGATGTAGTTCCCGCCAACGATCTCCTCAACGATCGTCGCGGCTTCGTCCAGGAGTCCGACGTGGGCAAGGACGATGGGAAAGAATGCCCATCCCTCCGGGTCGGGGAATCCGACGCGCCGCATTTCGTTCAGCTCCGCCAGAACGTCTGACGCTCGATTCTCGACGGCTGCGAGCGCTGCCCGCACGAACAACGCGTCGGCGCGATTGTTCGCGGTCGGCGCGCCTTCAATCAGCCGCATCGCCTCAGCCGTCCGGCCCTCCTGGAACAGATGCACGGCGGTGAGCAGTGGCAGGTTCTTGTCGTCGAACCTCCGAAGCTTCTCCTCGTCGAGGAGCAGCGCCCAGGTGAACTCCACACTCGTCCGTGCGGACGGATCGAGTTGACGGGCGCGCGCGTCTGCGGCGACTGAGGCCTCGAGCAGACCACAGAATCTGAGCGCCGCGACGAGACCGGAGAAGAGGTCCGGGTCGTTCGGCATCTTCCGGATCTGCGTGAGCAGCCTCGCGATGGCGCGCTCCGCGTGGCCCTGTTCGATCTCGAGGTAGGTGTAGAGATGATGCGCGAGCGGAAGCTCGGGATTCAACGCGAACGCGCGCTCGAATGCCTCCCGCGCGCGCTCACCTCCGTCGCTGTCGACCCTTCCGTACTTCGTGAGGACGCGGTGCACGCGGCCGATGCGCGCCCACGCCGGGGCATAGTTCGGGTCCTCGGCGAGGCACGCCGCGTACAGCTCACGAGCCGCGAGCAACCGCGCCGGCTCCACGGTCCCGTGCGCGAGGTGATTTCCGCGGAGATACAGCTCGTAGGCGTGTCCGCTGGCAGGGACATCGCGGCCGAGCAACCCGCGTCCCAGAGTCGTGAGCGGGATGGCGAGCGAATCGACGATCTGGCGCGCGAGATCATCCTGGACGTCGAAGATGTCGCCCATGGCGACCTGCGCGGTCTTCGACCAGAGGATCGTCCCGCCAGGGGCCTCGACCAGCTGCGCTACGAGCCGCAGGCGATCGCCGGACCGCAGCAGCGTTCCGGTCACCACGGCGTCCACCTGTCCCTCGCTGGCAATGCGTCGCAGATCGGGGGCGTCGCCGGCAAACTGCTGCGCGACCGCACTGGAACGGACGACGAGCGGGCCGAGTCCGGCCAGTGAGGCAACGAGCGCATCGGGAAGGCTGAAGCCCAGAAAGTCCACGTCAGGATCCGGACGGAGGATCTTGAACGGCAGCACCATCAGACGCGTTGCCGCGCGCATCGGCGCCGCGCCGCTGCTGTCAATCAGGGCCACTGCCGCACGCAGCTCCGCGGCGACGGTCTTCGCATCGGGCGGACGTTCCTGAGGCTGCTTGGCCAGGCAGCGGTGCACGATGGCGTTCAGGGCGGCGGTTCCATGGCCACCGGTCAGGGCACGCGGAGGGTCGTGCAGGATCGCATGCACCGAGTCCCAGACCGTCGATCCGTCAAACGGCGGCTCGCCCGCGAGCATCTCGAAGAGGACCGCCCCGAACGCGAACAGGTCACTCGCAGGTGACGCGTTCTCGCCCTGCAGCTGCTCGGGCGCCATATAGCGCGGCGTGCCTGCGACCAGCCCGGGCAGCGTGACCCGCATGTCGACGAGCGTCGGTCCCGAATTGCGGCCTCGCGCCAGTCCGAAGTCGACGAGCTTGACGCCGTGCGGAGTCAGGAACACGTTGGCCGGCTTGAGATCGCGATGCACGATGCCGCGGTCGTGAAGCGCTTCGAGAGCGGCCAGGATGCCGTTGGCGATCGGCATGGCCTCGCCGACCGGCATCGGCCCGCGCGAGACACGAGCGGATAGAGGCTCGCCGTCGAGCCATTCCATCACCAGATAGATCGCGTCCTGCTCGGTGCCGACCTCGTAGACGTGGCAGATGTTCGGATGATTGACGGACGCGGCCGCCCGCGCTTCACGCCAGAGCCGATCGCGGCTCGAGCTGTCGCCGGTCTCTTCGCGGATCGTCTTGATAGCGACCCGGCGTCCGAGCTGGTCGTCGTGTGCTCCGTAAACGACCCCCATGCCGCCTTCGCCCAGCACGCGTTCGACGCGATAGCGGCCAATCGATGTCCTCACGGCGATCCATTCTAGTGAACTGAGACTCGGGGAAGGGAGGGGGCCCGACGCGGGAATCCCGGAACGGTCCATCCAGCGTCAGCGACAATGAGGATCGACATCGAGAAGACGAGACGGTCATGACGTTTGGAAGACCTGGCCTGGGTGAATGGCCGCTCGATCCGGCCATCACGTATCTGAATCATGGAACGGTCGGCGTCACGCCTCTCCGCGTGCTCGCCGCCCAGCGCGAGATCCGGGAGGCGATCGAGCGGCAGCCGGCGCGATTTCTGCTGCGCGAGCTCACGGCGGCAACCGGCTCGTTCACGGCACGTGGTCTCGCACGGCCCCGGCTGCGGGAGGCAGCCTCCGCCGTCGCGGAGTTTCTCGGTGCGCGGGGTGACGACCTCGTGTTCGTGGACAACGCAACCACCGGAGCAGGCGCGGTCCTCCGCTCGTTCCCCTTTGAACCCGGCGACGAGATTCTTCTGAGCGATCTGGCGTACGGCGGCATCGTACGGGCCGCGACTTACGCCGCGCGTGAGAAGGGCGCGTCGATTCGCATGGTCGGGATTCCATATCCGTTCTCGACGGAAGGCATCGTGCGGGCCTTTGAAGACGGAGTCAGCCCCGCGACCAGGCTGGCCGTCGTCGATCACGTGTCGGCAGAAAGCGCGCTGGTGTTGCCGCTTGCCGAGATCGCAAGGCGGCTCCGCGGGAAAGGCGTGGCCATCCTCGCCGACGGCGCCCACGCGCCCGGTGCGATTCCAGTCGGCATCGAAGACCTCGGCGTTGACTGGTACACGGCCAACCTTCACAAGTGGGCCTGGGCGCCACGGAGCAGCGGCATCCTGTGGGTCCGGCCGGATCGGCAGAGCACCGTGCGTCCGCTGGTCGAGTCCTGGGGCCTCGATCTCGGATTCAACGCAGAGTTCGACTGGCCAGGGACGCGCGATCCATCGCCGTACCTCGCCGCGCCGGCCGCCATCGCTCTGCTTCAGGAGTGGGGACTCGAGACGATCAGGGCGTACAACCACCAGCTCGCATGGAGCGGCGCGAAGCACCTCGCCGACAGGTGGCAGACCGAATGGCACATCGACGAATCGCTGATCGGAACGATGGCGACCGTCGGCGTGCCGCATGCGCTCGGGACGTCGAGTGAGCAGGCCCAGGTGCTGCGCGATCGTCTGCTCTACGAGGACCGGATCGAGGTCCAGGTGCATTCGTGGCGGAATCAGATCTGCGTGCGGATCTCCGCGCAGATCTACAACGACATGGAGGACGTCGAACGGCTGGCCGCAGCGGTCGTGCGGGCCGGGCAACGCACGAGCTGACAGCGCTGGAATCGGCGCACCGTTTGCACCCCAAGCACATTCGTGGGGACACGGCCGAGTCTGCGAATGGTTCTCATCTCTGCTGTTGCCTCGGCGCTGCTGGTTCCCGCCACGGGCGTTGCTCAGACGAGCGACGTCGATCCGGATCTGCTGGAAGTGGATTCGGTGACATTCGAAGGCGTCGAGTCCATCGATGCGGCGGCGTTGAAGCGCGTGCTTGCGACGCAGGCGTCTTCGTGGCTTCCCTGGGCGGAGCCTCGTTACTTCAATCCTGAAGAGTTCGACCTCGACTTGCGACGCGTCGTGGCGTTCTACCACGACCGCGGCTATCCCGACGTGTCCGTCGTCTCGCACGAAGTCCGCGTCGATCAGGAGAATCAGACGGTCGATGTCGTGATTCGCGTCGAAGAGGGCGAGCCTGTCCTCGTCTCCGGCATCGTGTTCGAGGGTGTCGACGTGCTCGAGCAGAGTGATCGGGAGTCGCTCCGCGGACACCTGGCGGTCGCCGTCGGAGATGTCGCGGCCGAACAACCCATGCTCCAGGGAGTGGAGCAGGTGGCGGCGGCCCTGGAGAATCAGGGCTTTGCGTACGCCGACGTCAGTCTCGAGCGGGTCGAGGTCGAGCCCAAACGCCTCCGCCTTGCCTACGTGGCCGATGCGGGACCGCGCGCGCTTTTCGGTCCAATCGAGGTCGAAGGGAACGCGAGCGTGGACGACACGATCGTCAGACGCCAGCTCGCGTACAGGCCTGGCGATCTGTTCCGTCTGGATGCGGTCCGCGAGAGTCAGCAGAAGGTCTATGGCCTGGAGCTCTTTCAGTTCGCGGTGGTGCAACCGATCGAGGACGGTGAGCCGGTCGACGTTCCGACGCGCGTCACCGTCGCCGAGGGCGACCATCGCCGGCTGATGTTCTCGGTGGGTTGGGGCACCGAGGAGAAGGCGCGCGGAGAGGCAGCCTGGCGGCACGTGAACTTCTACGGTGGCGCGCGGACGCTCGCAGCCCGCGGCAAGCTCTCTTCACTCGACTCCGGCGCGGAGCTCGACTTCCGCCAGCCGTACTTCTTCACCTCCAGAGTGGCGCTCTCGCTCAACGGCCACAGCTGGTTCGCCGACGAGCTCGCGTATCGTGCACTGTCCCAGGGAGGCCGCATCGGTTTCGACGGACGCCTGACGACCAACACGACCTGGAGCACGGCGTACACGTACGAAGTCACGAGCACGAGGATCTCCGCGGCGGCGCTGAGCGATCCGACGCTGCGCGACACCCTCATCGCGCTGGGGCTCGACCCGACCAGCGGTGAGCGCGACGGCATCCTGTCGGCCGTCTCCGTCGCGTTGCAGCACAACACGACCAATAACAGGCTCGATCCACGGAGCGGGTACGCCGTGTCCGTGGGCCTGGAGCGTGCGGGTTCGTTCCTGCCCGGCGACTACAACTACACGAGCGGCAGCCTCGACGCTCGCGGCTATCTGCCGCTCGGCAGCCGCTTCGTCCTCGCGGGCCGGCTGTACGCGGCAGTCATCGACCCGGTCGGCGATGACGACGACGTGCCGTTCTTCAAGCGGTACTTCCTTGGAGGCTCGACGAGCCTGCGCGGCTGGGGACGCTTCGAAGTGTCTCCGCTCTCCGGCAGCGGACTGCCGCTTGGCGGATTCAGCCTGCTGCAAACGAGCCTCGAAGTCCGGACGACGGTCTGGGGACGCGCCGGCCTCGCGTTCTTCGTCGATGCGGGCGACGTGAGGAACGACGTCTCGCGTCTGTTTCGCGACTTGAAATGGGACGTCGGTCCCGGCCTCCGCTATCTGACGCCGGTCGGTCCGCTCCGCGTCGACTTCGCGTACCAGCTGACTCCAATCGAAGGGCTGGTCGTCGACGGCGAAGAGAGCGATCGCCGCTGGCGCATTCACTTCAGCATCGGACAGAGCTTCTGAGCGGGATGATGATTCGAACACGCCGCGTCCTCGGCATCGCATTGGCCGTCGTCGTCTTCGGCGTCGTGCTGATCGCGGCCGGTGCGCTGCTCGTCCTGCAGACGGAGTGGGGACGCAACCGGATCCGGATCATCGCCGAACGTCAGGCGAGTCAGGCGCTCGGAGCGCAAGTGACGATGAGCCGGCTGCAGGGTTCGTTCATCTACGGGGCGACGGCCGACGAGCTGTCGATCACTGACGAGGGGCAGGACATCATCACGGTTGGTCAGGCAGCGGCGACTTACGACCTCTTCGATCTGATTCGCGGCACGTTCGCGCTCGACGAGATCATCCTCGACCGGCCTGTCATTCACGCACAGTCGCTCGCACTGCTCGGGCGCGAGGCGGACGAACCCGCGACGGCAAACCCCGTTCTGTCGATCGGCACCATCGTCATCCGTGACGGGCAGGTGCTCGTCGGGAGCGAACCGGCCGACGTCGGAGGGTTCGAGGTGCCTGACGTCATTCGCGATCTGAACGCCGTGCTCAGCGTCGACATGCAGCCCCAGACGATGACGGTCGCCATCGATCGTCTGTCCTTCGTCGGTGAGGCGCCTTCGGTCACGCTGAAGCAGCTGTCCGGGACGGTCATGGTCGATGCCGGCGACCTCGTCCTGGAGAACATCAACGTACAGCTCGCGCAGAGCTCGATGGATCTGAACGGCACGATTTCCAACTTCCGCAACCTGCGAGGGACCGATGGCGCGCGTGTGGGGATGGACGACGGCAGCAGTGGTCCTGCTGTTGTGGCCCGGCGCCCATAGAGCAGCGGCTCAAGAGGGCGCTCCAAGGATCGAGCTCCAGGTCGAGCGGGCGAACCTCTCGTTCGAAGAGCTCCAGCGGCTGGTTCCGGCCCTCGCAGGCATCGCTCTGCCTGAGGAACTGGTCATCGAGCGGCTCCATGCCGGCGGTCCGCTGGACGCGCTCACCATCGACTTCCTCGTTCACTCGAGCGACAGCCGTCTGGAGGGAAAGGTCACCGGCAGGTTCGTTGGGGAAGACCGCACCGTGCGCGGCTCCATCGCGCTCGAGAGGATGGATCTGGCGGCGCTTCTGGCGCGGCCCACGCTCCCCACGGAGCTCAGCGGCGAGACAACGTTCGATCTGGCGATACGCGGCAGCGGCGACGTGCCGTCCATCACCGGAGACTACCAGCTCAGGGCGGATCGCGTGGTCGTGCAGGAGTACTCGGCCAACGCTGTCAACGCCAGAGGCCGGTTCGACGAGCAGACGCTGATCCTGGAGTCGATGGCCGCGCAGATCTTCGGGGGCCGGGTGACGGCAGAGGGACGTGTCGGCCTGCCGCTCGGTGGCCGTTCCATGACCTACGACGTCGCCGGCTCGGTGGACAGCGTCAACGTGTCCGCCCTTCCGGACAGGTTCGACCTCCCGGACGTCGACTCGAGTCTCTCGCTGACTTACGAGGTCCGCGATCGCGGGGCCGGACCGGCCGGCCGCGCCCGCCTGAGCGAAACGCGGGCGGTCGGAGCGACATTCGCTGACGGGACCGAGGTCAGCTTCGACATGACCGGCGGGGAGCTTGCCTACACAGCCAGGGGGCGGGTGAGCGGACTCGATCCGCAGGCGTTCGGGAAGGCTCTCGAGAACGAGACGCTGGCTCAGGACCGCTTCGCTGGCGAGATCAACGCGTCGTTCTCTGCCAGCGGCCGCGAGGCGATGGTGAATCCACTGACGGTGACGCTGAACGACTCGCGTCTGCTCGGTGGCAATGTCCCTCAATTGAGCGCCACGATTCGCCGTACTCCGGAAGCCACGCAAGTCAGGGCGACCGGGACTTTCCAGAATCTCCAACCCAATCTCGCTGTCGTCACCGCTCCGCCCGGCAACTTCACCGGATCGCTCGACCTCGATGGCACGCTCGCGATGACGGACGGCGAGTTCGATTGGCGGGGCATCAGCGCGGATGGCCGGATCGATCTGACTGAGAGCACCGTAGGTGACATCTCCATACGCCGCGCCGTTCTGGCTGGCAGCGCAAAGGACGAGGTGGTTCAGCTGCGCGAGCTCCTGGTGGACAGCCCTGCGATCGCCATGAGCGGATCGGGGACGGTGGCCTTCGACGAGGCGACCCCGACCAATGCCGTCTACACGCTGAGCGTACCGGAGCTGGCGGTCTTCTCGGATCTTGCCGGTACCGATGTCGGGGGCAGTCTTCAGGCCGACGGCGAAGTCACCGGGACGGAGACGATCCGCGTGAGCGGAACGCTGTCCGGGAGCAGCCTCGAGTACGGCACCACCGAGGCGCTCAACGTGACGGCAAAGCACGACGTCTCGGTCCCCCCTGACGATCCCGCCGCGGCGACGATCGAGGCCCAGGCGAGTGTGCAGTTCCTTCGTGCGGCCGGCCGGACGCTGAACGACGTCACTCTTGATGCGACCTACCAGAACCGCACGCTCGACTTCGACGCGGTCCTGCACGAAGCGGATCGGAGCCTCGAGTCGGCGGGCCGGCTCGTGCTGCTGCCCGACGCGGGAGGACAGCAGTTGTTCCTGACCTCCTTCCAATTCGACGGGGCCGGCGCCCTCTGGCAGATGCCGGCCGGCCGTGAGGCCCGGATCGACTACAGCGACACTCGCATCGTCGTCGATGGACTGCAACTCGAGACGGCCGACGGACAGGTGATCAGCGCGAGCGGCGTGCTGGGCAGAACGACGAACGAGGGTCCCTTCGACGTGACGGTGAACGGCCTGGCACTGGCGAATCTCGCCCCGTTGCTGTTCAACAGCCGCGGCGTCACGGGTAGCGTGAGCGTCGATGCATCACTGACGGGGCCGCTCGATGATCTCGGCGTCGATGCCACCTTTCGCGTCGACCAGGGGAGCGTCGGCAGCTATGAGTACGACAGTCTCGAAGGCTCGGTCGAAACGACCAGCGGGCCGATTGCAATCCGCGCACGGCTTCAGCAGGACGCTGCTTCCTGGCTGCTGGCTGAAGGCACGCTCCCACGCTCGTTCATTGGCAGGGACACGTCGGGCAACGGGTTGGATGTCACGGTCACCAGCAGTCCGCTCGGGCTGGGATTCGTCGGCGGCCTGACCGACGCGGTCCAGGAAGTCCAGGGGACGTTGCTGGCGGACGTCAGAGTCACAGGAACTCGAGAAGCGCCGCAGCTCGACGGCCGGGTGACGGTCACAGGTGGAGGGTTTCGCATCGCCGAGCTCGGCACGCGCTACACGGGCCTCGACACGATCATCACGTTTGAGCCCGAGACGCTCGTGATTCAGGAGTTCCACCTGCTCGACGAGAACGATCAGCGGTTGCGGATCGCCGGGCGCCTTCCGTACAGCGGCGATCGCAGCGGTGCGGTCACGATCGACATCGACACGGACAACTTCGAGGTCATCGACAACGAGATGGGCGACCTGCAGGTCAGCACCGATCTCTCACTGACAGGCACGCTGATCGAGCCCAGACTCGAGGGCACGCTGTACGTCACCGACGGCACGCTCCGGGTCGACGAGATCATGGACCTGCGGCGGCCCGCCTACTATCGTGTCGAGCCGCTCGAGGACCCTGCGCTGAGCGAGGAGGCTGAAGACCCCTCGCCACCGGGCTTTCTGACAGACCTTCCACTTGCTTTCGACGTGACACTCGACATGCCGGCCCTCGTCCTCGCGGGCCGTGACATTCCAGGGCCGGGCGCCGCACCGATTGGACTTGGTGCGCTCAACCTGACGGTGGCGGGCGACCTCGGACTGGTGAAGACGCACGAAGGTCCGCTCATCATCACGGGCGACGTGACGACGACGCGAGGGACCTATACGTTCCAGGATCGCCAGTTCGAGATCCTGAGGGACGGGTTCGTGCGATTCCCGGGATTGGCCGACGTGGATCCGCTGATCGACATCAGGGCCGAGCGGCTCATCTCTGGCGTGCAGACCGAGGTCAGAATCAGCGGAACGCTCCAGCGTCCGGAGCTCGCGCTGTCCAGTCAGCCTCCACTCGACGAAGCCGACATTCTCTCTCTCATCGTCTTCAACCAGCCTGCGAACGCTCTGGGGACTGCCGAACAGGTCAATCTCGGTCAACGTGCCGCCGCACTCGCCGGCGGCTTCGTCGCATCGCAGCTGGCGGAGTCGGTCGGAGATGCGCTCGAGCTCGACATCCTCGAGATCGATACGGGCGGATCGACAGGATCGACTGCCGGCGTCACGGTGGGCGAGCAGGTCGGAGAGCGGCTGTTCCTCAGAGTCCGCCAGGGCTTCGGAGCAGCGGGGGCGACGCAACTGATGCTGGAGTACGAGTTCACCGACTGGATGCGCCTGCAGAGCACGGTCAGCAACGACAGTGGAGGCTCCGAATCGCTGTTCCAGCGCAGCGAACGCAGCGGAGTGAATTGGATTTTTCTCTTCAGCTATTGACGCGGTGACTTCGGGCTCGAGGCATGGCCTCGGGAGGTGAGAGATGGTGAAGCGGTTGCGGGATTTCGAGAACTGGACGGTCATGGGACGCGACGGACAGGACATCGGTCCGGTCAAGGACTTCTATCTCGACGACGAGCGGTGGGTGGTTCGGTACCTGCTGACCGACGCGGGCGGATGGCTCGCGACCAATCCGGTCCTGATCTCACCGGTGGCCATCGATCGGCTGGACTGGGAGAGCTCGCGCGTCCACGTGGATCTCACACGCGAGCAGGTGCGGAATGCGCCACAGCTGAGCACAGATGATCGAATCGATCGCGCTTTCGAAGCGGCGTATTTCGGGTACTACGGTTATCCGCAGTATTGGGTCGGGCCGCATGCGTGGGGCCCTGTTCCGATGCCGACGCGCGTGGCCACGGCGGCACCCGGCGTGGAGCCGGTGAAGGCCAGCGACTTCGGAGGCGAAGGGCGTCTCCGTGGCGTGAACGATGTGAGCGGCCACCATATTCAGGCGCTCGACGGCGAAATCGGGCACGTCGAGGACTTTCTCGTCGATACCGAGAGCTGGTCGGTGCGATATCTCGTCATCGACACCAGCAACTGGATCGGCGGGAAGACCGTGCTGGTCTCGCCTGAGTGGGTACGCCGCGTGGACTGGAAGGATCGATTGATCTTCATCGACCTGACCCGGGATGGCATCAAGGAGAGTCCCGAGTACGATCCCACGTTCGAAATCACGCGCGAGTACGAGGACAGGCTGTATCGGTACTATCGTCGCCCGGTCTACTGGGAGTAGCGCTCTACGATTGAGGCGACCAGAAGCCCATTGCTGCTGTGATGCGGCCGTCCGCGTCGAGCGTGAACGCATTCGTCCCGCGTCCACGCTCCTGACCGTCCGCGCCGGTCGCGATCCAGTCGGCCAGCGCGTGCCACTGGCAATGGCGGACCGGTCCATCGCGTGCCACGCGCATGCCTGGCATGAACCGATGGACCGCGGCGAGCTGTGCCCGCAGGTCGTCGAATCCCTGGATACAGCTGAATCTGTCGTGAAATGTGACTGAGTCGGCGACGAGCGATCGAAGGGCTGTGTCACGCACGGCCGCGTCGGGTTCGCTCCACATCTCGAACCATCGATCGACGCGAGTCTCTGCTTCGTCGTTCACGAGGTTGGCAAGAAGATTCGCGAAGAGGGACAGCTGGAAGCGCCAGCCCTGCGCATGCTCGTCGCGCCCGTCGCGATTCGGGAACTCGTGGGTCAGCGTCAACAGCGTGCCATCCGCGTGCGGGTCCAGGCGGATGGTGACGCGTGAGCTTCCAGGAGGAGAGGCCGGGCCTGTCGCGTATCCATAGGTGAAGACAATGCGCGACGGTGGCTCGACTTCGAGCACCTCGCCGGACGACTCGATGCCATTCGGGTGCCGAATCAGCATCCGGCCGCCGGGCCGCGGATCGATGGTCGAGCCTGGCCCCCACCACGAGGCCCATCGTGGTGTCTCTGTGAAGAACGCGAACACGGTGTCCGGCTTCGCGCGAATGACGAGCGTCCGCTCGAGCCGATAGGCCAGGTCGGTCATCGCTTCCTCCGTGTCGTCCGGATTCTTCTCGCGCGGCGCGCCGGCCGCGGACCTCGCCTGGTTTCGTCGAGCTCCGCCTGCAGCTTGAGCCGCCACAAGGCATCGTGCCACATGGCTTCGAGCAGTTGAGCCACCGGCGCAAGGGTGTCGCGCCGTGCGTGATACACGCGCCGGACGCCTTCTGCGCGCCGCTCGACGAGTCGTGCGTCGAGAAGCACTTTCAGCTGGAGGGAGACTGCGCCGATGGTGACGTCCGGCATCTGGTCGTGGATGGCGCCGACCGTCAGGTCGTGACGCCACAGGAGCCGCAGGATCTCGCAGCGGCGGGGCGAGGCAACGGCGCCCAGGAGGCTGGCTGGCACGCCAGTAATTTAGATCAAACTAAAATATGTGTCAACCCCCGGGCGTGCGCCTGGTGCCGCTCATCTCCCGGGCGCTGTTTGCGCGAAACGGCGGGCCTGGACGCCTCTGCGGCTCTTCCCTTGACAGTCGAAAGGTGACCCGCTACCTTTCGGCAATCGAAAGGACGGTCATGGCGCCTGAACGAGGAGACCTGCTGCAGGGAACGCTC
>JBFWPD010000008.1:0-23415 GCA_050250175.1 Vicinamibacterales bacterium | reverse complement strand
GCGTACGTGCGCGATCGCGGAACGCCCCCTGCATCGCGCTCGTCACGGCGAACGAGTTCTGTTTCTCGACGCCACGCATCGACATGCAGAGGTGCGTGGCCTCCATGACGACCGCCACGCCCAGCGGCGCGATCTTCTCGCTGATCGTGTCCGCTATCTGGTTGGTCAGCCGTTCCTGAATCTGGAGGCGGCGCGAGAACACGTCGACGAGCCGGGGGATCTTGCTGAGCCCAATCACCTTGTTGGTCGGCAGATACGCGATGTGGCACTTGCCGAAGAACGGCAGCAGGTGATGCTCGCAGAGGCTGTAGAAGTCGATGTCCTTGACGATCACCATCTCGCTGTAGTCGACAGAAAACAGCGCGCCGTTCAGCACATCGTCCACGTTCGCCGTGTACCCGCTGGTGAGAAACCTGAGCGACCGCTCGACCCGCTTGGGTGTATCGCGCAGTCCTTCGCGGTCCGGATTCTCCCCGAGCGACGCGAGCAGCGTCCTCACGGCCTCCTGCATTCCTTCGAGGTGGTCTGGCATCGACATATTGTATTCCCGCGCTACGCGGTGTGAAGATTCCGGACCACGGCGGCGCCAGCTTCTCTCGTGCCCAGCGCCCCGCCGAGATCGGGTGTGACCTGCCGTTCGATCACAGCTCGACGTACCGCGACCTCTATTGCGTCCGCCTCCCGCTCCCAGCCGATGTGCCGGAGCAGCAAGGCTGCCGACAGAATCGCGCCGACGGGGTTGGCGAGGTTGCGTCCCGCGATGTCCGGAGCCGATCCGTGAACTGGTTCGAACATCGAGGTGCGTCCCGGGTGCAGGTTCGCCGAGGCCGCCACCCCGAGCCCTCCCTGGAGCGCGGCGCCCAGGTCCGTGAGGATGTCGCCGAACAGGTTGTTCGTGACGATGACGTCGAACTGCGTCGGATCCTGCACCATCCGCAGCGCGAGCACATCGACGTACAGATGACATGCCTCGATCCCGGGGAAGGCCGAAGCAACCTCCCTGAACACACGTTGCCACAGGGCATGTCCAGCCTCCATGGCGTTGCTCTTGTCCGCCATGCACACGCGTCGTCGTCCGCTCGCCGCGGCGTACTCAAAGGCGTATCGAACGATACGGTGCACGCCCTTGTACGTATTGACCTCCTCCTGGATCGCCACCTCATCTTCGGTGTCCGGGCGCAGGCGCCCCCCGATGCCTGCGTAGAGGCCTTCGGTGTTCTCGCGGAACACCACGAAGTCGACGTCATCCGGCGCGCGGTCCTTGAGCGGGCACAGTCGCGCGTCCATGAGCTGCACCGGCCGATAGTTCACATAGAGATCGAGCTCGCGTCTCGTGCCCAGCAGGATGTCGCGCGCGTGCCGATGATCCGGAATGCGAGGGTCGCCAAGCGCGCCGAGCAGGATCGCGTCGAATTCGCGCAGATGCGCATAGCCATCGGGTGGGACCGTGACACCGGTGACGAGGAAATGGCCGGCACCCCACGGCAATTCCTCGAAATCCAGACGCTTGCCAAAGATGCTCGCCGCGGCGCTCAGGACCGTGCGCGCCTCGGCAATGACCTCAGGGCCGATACCGTCTCCCGGAATGACTGCGATCTGCACGCTAACGATGTCTCACTCGGTAAAGGGCAGGCGACCGAAACTTCCTGGCAGCTCTGGCGTCAATACAGATAGAGCCCAACGGCGAGTCTCAGAGTGCCACACGTAGAGCACAGTTTGCGAGGTTGGGCTTGAGCAAGGAGGAGATTCGGCGAGAAAAGGCCAGTTCTGAGACCTTCAAACTGGCACGGTTCCTGAAGGCTCGACGTCCGTGAGGAGCGGGCACCCGATGACTAACAACGAGATGGTCACCACACCGACACCAACTCCCACGCGCCTGAACAGCGACGCTCTGGGCCAGACGGTCATGGTCGTGAATGGCCGCGAGTCAGCCATGGGTCTGCTCGAGGCCGTGCTCGATTCTGGGCGGTACGACGTGGTGTTCGTCGAATCCACCGATCACGCGTACTCCCACATCAAGCGCGTGCAGCCAAACCTGGTCATTCTGTGCACCCGGATCGAAGACATGGATGGGTTGCAGGTTCTCTCCATGCTCAAGCTCGATAAGGACACCTGTGACATTCCGGTGTTGACCTACGCGAGTGACCTGGACGAGAACGACACCGACGAGGACGACGACGATACGACCGGGATGGGCGTGGATGTCTTCACGCCGCCCGTCATCGACCGGCGCATGAACTGACGTGCTATAGTCCGGCCCCATGCCGCCAGAGGCGGAGGGGCGTGGGGCGCGGACTGAGCGACGCCGGGATCCCGAACGCTTCGAGATTCTCGGCGATCTTCACGGCGAAGTGATGGTCTTTCAGCCAATGACCATCAAGGGTCTGAGCCGCGGCGGCGCCGAACTCGACACTGCTTTCCCCCTCCAGCTCAACTCTCTCCACGATTTCCGGCTCACTCTCGGCGACCAGTCAGTCATCGTCAAGGGACGCGTGGCGCACTGCAGTATTTCGGACGTCGACCAGGAAACAGTGACGTACCGGTCGGGGATTGAGTTCGTGGAGTTGCCAGAGCGAGTCGCGGCCGCCATTGCGGCGTTCATCGACGCGATTCGCGACGGCCGGCGTGCGTTGTGACGCTCAGGGCTGGACTTGCGGATTCCTGGCGCGGCTCAACCACTCGACGATGCCGGGCGGAATGCTGAACGACAGAGTAATCGTCCGGTCCGTGCCGCCAAGCTGAATCGAATCGAGCAATCCCTGCGCCTCGGGCATGGAGGCGGACTGCATGCGGGCGAGAGCGATGATGCCGCGGACGACATCCCGCCATTGATTCGCGGCTGCCTCGTCAGTTGCCTCTGCCTGCAGTCGCGCGTCGAGCCCGCCGTTGATTCGCCCGCTTGCCGCAAACTGCCTCACCGGCGGCAGGCGCTCCGCTATGGCCGGCGGGAGATCGGCGCGATCGGTCAATGCGTCGAGAAGGCCAACGGCCCAGACGTCGCCGTCAACCGTCTGAATCAGCCCCGCGATCTCACTGTTGCCGCCGATGCTCGTCCCCTGCCCTTCACGAAGATCGAGTGCGCTTCGAACGAGTCGGGGACTCCCCACCGCCACAAGCTCCGGCTCGACGAACGCCAACCCGAATTCGCGTTCACCGCGCTGGCCACCAGCAGGTCTCTCGGGACGCCCGATGAACAGTGCCGTACCTCGATAGTCTTCGCGGACGGCACCATGCCGCTCCATCGCGGCCTCGATGCGGCTCCCCTCGAACCGGCCGCGTGCAAGCACGAGAACGGAGCCCGGAAGATCCTCGGTCGCCGTTTCCGCGGGCGCCACATAAGCCACCACGTGATCGACATCGCGCTCGAGGTTGATCCCTGTTTCCTCCTCGAACTCTTCGGGGCCGCGGTCCGGCCGATCCGGCATGACGCGCCGGAACTCCTGCCGAAGCTCCGAGCCCATCACGGCCCTGACGTCGGCAAAGGCCACCAGGGTCGCGTTGGCAGGGACGAATCGAAGCTCCCGACGGTCACCTGCGGCGGCTGGCGCCTGAAGGCCCGAGTAATAGGCCAGGAGGCCCGCACTCACGCCCACGGCCGTGGTCAGGAGCGAAGCGATGACGAAGTATCGGGTCTTGGCCGTCATTCAGATCTGTAAAAACACCCGCAACGACTTTATACGTTGACGGTTGGGGCAACGTTCCGAAGATGTCATTGCTCGAGTATGTACTCCCTCGTTTCGACCGTTCGCGCCGCCAACCAAAGGCCGGCGCCGGTGATCACGGCAAGCGCGACAATGGCGGCCCCCGCTGCGGGAGGATCCGCAATCGCCTGAAGCACGCTCGCAACCGCCGAGTCGTGCGGCATTCCGTGGGGAACGAGCGCCTGGAGGTAGTAGCCGACCGACAACTGCTTCAAGTATCCCGGAACCAGAAGGACAGCCGGTTCCCAGCCGAAGGCAAAGAGCAGCCCCGCCACAACCGGCCTCTTGAAGGTCGCACCAACAACGGCGAAGACGGCGCCGTATGCCGCCAGCCCCGCCCCGATCATGCCGAGATCCGACAGCAGCATCGGCACGCTTTCGCCGATCCCTCCTCCCCCGAGAGGAGCCACCAGAAAGTAGACGAGCACGACCGAGGGAAGCACGAGCAGAACCGTGCAGGCGAGATACGCGAAATACTTGCCGATGACCACGGCGCCTCGGGGAATCGGGCGCGTGAAGAGATACGTGATGGTCCGATCCTCCACTTCGTCTGCGATGAGCGACGTGCCGTAGAAGACGCCCAGCACCGGGACGACGAAGCGGACGTAGAGCAGCCAGATCATCATGCCGAAGATCGTCGGCCCGCCAATCGTCAAGCCATTCACCCTCGGGAACGCGGCGGGTTCGATCGTGACCACGGTCCGGATGGCGGCGGCAAGCACAACAGGCCCGCCGACGATGAGGGCGAGAAACAAGGAACGCCGGGACCACAGCATCTCGCCGAGCGAGAGATCGAAGATCCTCACCGACGCGGCACCAAAAGACAACGGACGTGGACGCTCTGTCGCCGTCATGACTTCACGAGGTACTGAAAGACGGCCTGAAGATTGTCGTCAGGAGAGGTCACTTCGTGGATGGCGCCAATCTCGCCCGAGGCCGCCAGCGCCGTGAGCTTCGTGTAGAACTCATCCGGGCGCGCGGTCTGCACGACGACGGCGCCCTCTTCCAGCTTCAGGCTCAGCACATCGTCGTGCAGCAGGAACTCGCGGGCAAGCGCGCGGATCTGATCGGCCCTGATATGGACGGTGTGGGGATGGTCGTCGATGAGCTCGCGGATATGGTGAACATCGCCCTCCGCCAGGATCCGCCCCTGATTGATCAGCAGGATGTTCGACGTCATCGACTCGATCTCGTGGAGGATGTGGCTCGAGACGATCACGCTGCGGCCCGAACGCCCCCAGTCCTTGATCAGGCGAATGACCTTGCGGCGCGCCAGCGGATCCATCCCGGACAGCGGTTCGTCGAGGATCAGGAGTTCCGGCTCGTGGGCAAGCGCCTGGGCGAGCTTGACGCGCTGGCGCATGCCCTTGCTGTAGGCACCGATCTTCTTGTCCGCCGCGTCCGCCAGGTCCACCAGATCGAGCGCGCGCTTCGCGGCGTCCCGCGCCCCGCCGTCGGTGAAGCCATTCAGCCTGAGCAGCGCAGTCACCCATTCGAGGCCGGTCATCCGCTCGTAAAACGCGTCCTGCTCCGGACAGAATCCGAGACGGGAATACAGCGGAGGATTGTCCCAGATCGGCTCGCCGAGCACGTTCAACGAGCCCTTGCTCGGTTTGAGCTGGCCTGTCATCAGCTTCATGAAGGTCGACTTACCCGCGCCGTTGGGACCGAGCAGCCCGGTGATCCCGTGCGGCACGGAGAGGGAGACGTCGTTCAGGCCGCTGACCTGTCCGTACCACTTCGACACGTGGTCGGCGACGATGACGTCGGTGGTACCCGGCGTCATGACACGACTTCGACACCGCGGACGCGCCGCTCGAGCACGATCCCCGACACGGCGATGACGGCGAGCACGAAGGCAAGCGCGATGACCAATGGCATGTCGTACCGCGATGGCAGCCGGAAGACCGTATCGGCGATCTTCGCGAGGTTGTTCGGCAGGGCAATCCACGCCCATTGCGAGTCCCTCGTCACCGCATAGACGATGCCGTAGACGGCCTGCGAGAAGAACATCAGCGCGGCGTAGAGGACGCCGACGTAGCGGCTGCTTCTCGAGAGCGACGAGAGCGCCAGCATCACCAGCGAGACGGTGAGCACCTGCACGAGCACGGAGACGGTGATGGCCGGCAGCAACAGCAGGTTTGCGGTCACGAACGTGAAGCTGCCTGCGAGAAGCACCTGAACGAGGAGCAGCAGAATCGCAGGCACCCAGGTCACGAAGAGAAGGAACCCCGCGAGAATGGTCAGCTTGCCGAAGATGTACTCCGTGCGTGTCAGCGGTTTCGACAGGTAGATCTGCAGCGCATTGGCACGGCGATCGTTGGCGATGAGCCCGGCACCGACATAGACCGTGATGAAGAAAACGAACACGCCCTGCTGTTCGAGAAACTGGCGGAACATCTGGCGCGTCGGATTGAGAAAGTCGACCTGAGGCAGATTGGCGGCGGCGTAGATCTGAACCGTCCTGACAACGAACGGCAGCCAGGCCAGGATCAGCAGAGCCACGAGCATTCGCCGGCGAAGCAGGCTGGCCACGCCGGCGCGGAAGATCACGATCCAGCCGCGGCCCAGGGGCAGTCGTGTGCCGGCGTAGCGACGGTAGCCTTGGTCGTGGATGGGCATCGCGAATCACCCGTCGTGCGACGTGCTACTCATCCCCTACCGCCCTGGCGAAGACGTCCTCCAGCGTCGGAACGCTCGGCCGCAGATGACGCACCTGCACGCCTTCGGCAGCAGCGACCGCGAACAGGTCGCGCGCACCCTGCTCTCCGGGCACGAACACCCTCATGACCTCGTCGTCTGCTGCCCGCCACTCGAATCCAGCGGCCCGAAGGCGATCGGCAAATGCCGCGGCTGACGATTGCGCCGTGGCCTTCACACGCAGCTCGAACACTCGTCCGCGCGGCTGCTTCATCACCTCGATCGGGCCTCGAGCGGCAGCACGCCCCTTGTCCATCACGACCACGTAATCGCAGACGAACTCGACGTCCGGAAGCAGGTGAGACGAGAGGACGACGTTCACGCCCTTGTTGTGGGCCAGGTCGTGCACCAGCTCCAGCATCTCGTCACGGCCCCTGGGGTCCATGCCATTGGTGGGTTCGTCGAGCAACAGAAGCTCGGGGTCGTGCACGAGGGCCTGCGCCAGCTTGATCCGCTGCTTCATGCCCGTCGAGTAGGTCTCGATGTTGCGATATCGTGCCTCGCCGAGCCCGACGTAGAACAGCACTTCGTGAGCCCGCTGCATGGCATCGGCGGCAGGCAGGCCGGCGAGCTGGCCGCAGTACGCGACAAACGACACCGCATTCATTCCCGGGATGTGAGCGTCGCTTTCCGGCATGTAGCCGGTTCGCGCCCGGATCGCGAGGGAGGCTGACGCGACGTCGAGACCGAGGACCTGCATGCGGCCGCGATCGGGGACGACGAACCCGAGCAGCGCCTTGATCATCGTGCTCTTGCCAGCGCCGTTTGGCCCGAGCAACCCGATGGCGCCAGCCGGGAACTGCACCGTCACGTCCTGAACTGCATACTCCGCTCCGTAGCGGACGCTGACGGCGTCGAGCGTTACAACCGGATCGCGATCAACCATTCGAGTTGATATACGAACGAACCACCTGGTGCGGTTCACCGGGACTCCAACGCTGGTCCCACTCCACGGCGCGAGTGAGCACAGCCGTGGCCTCCGGGGTCACTCCGAGTGCGGGCAGTTCCTCCACTCGTGTCCAGCGCACGCCGGCGGCATCGCTGCCGCACGCGAGCTCCCCGCCCACGACACGGCAGGCAAAATCGATGATGACGTAGTGGTAGGCAATCCGCCCGTCGCCTGTCCTGTCGATGCGATCGAGCACCTCGACGATCGGCCCGATCGTCAGCTCCAGGCCTGTCTCCTCGAGAACTTCGCGCGCGAGCGCCTCGTGCAGCGTCTCTCCAAGCTCGACGCGGCCGCCTGGCAGACTCCAGGCCCCTTGAAGCGGCGGGTGCCCTCGCTTGATCAGAAGCACCTGCCCCTCCCGCACTATCGCCGCGCCCACGCTCACGACGGGCTTCTCGGCAAGGACGGGCAGCGATGAGTCGCAGGTCATGTGCCGAGCGGCAAGGCGGCGTCGGCGTTGAGGTCCATCCCGGCGGTCGTGCCCTGCCGCCAGCGACGAAGACCGGCCGCCGCAATCATCGCGGCGTTGTCGGTCGAGAGCGCAAGGTCCGGAACGAATGTCGGCACCTCGCGGGCGTCCCCGTATGCTTTGAGCTCTTCGCGCAGGCGGCTGTTCGCCGAGACTCCTCCGGCAACGCCGACACTCCTGGCCTGGAAGCGGCGTGCCGCGGCGAACGTTCGCTCGATGAGCACGGTGACGACAACTCGCTGGAAGCTCGCGCACAAGTCGGCAACTTCCGCCTCGGGCAGAGGGCCGGGATTGGCGGCCTGGCGTTCGCGCACGTGACGGAGCACCGCAGTCTTCAGTCCACTGAAGCTGAAGTCGAGATCGCCTTTGAGATCCGGACGGTTCCGATCGGCATGCGTCAGCCTCGTCGTCGGGAGCGCGACTGCGCGGGCGTCCCCGGTCCTGGCGAGCCTGTCGACAATCGGACCACCCGGATAACCGAGCCCAAGAAGCTTGGCCACCTTGTCGTACGCCTCTCCGGCCGCATCGTCGCGCGTCCGGCTGAGAAGTGTGTAATGACCGGGAGCGTCGACCAGATACAAGCTGGTGTGACCTCCCGACACGACGAGCACCACTGCCGGCAGCGGCAACTCGCCATGTTGCAGCACGAGCGATTCGATGTGACCGGCCAGGTGATGGACCGGGACCACGGGCAGTCCGGCAGCCGCGGCCGCGGCCTTCGCGAACGAGACGCCAACGAGGAGCGACCCGACGAGTCCAGGCCCCTGTGTCACGGCGACGGCATCGAGGCTGGACCAGTCTGCTGCCGCCTGATCGAGCGCGCGCTCGACGACGCCGCAGATATCGCGGATGTGCTGACGCGAAGCAAGTTCAGGCACGACCCCGCCCCACTCGCGATGAATCGTCTGCGACGCCACGATGTTCGACCGCAGAACCCACGGACGCATGGCGTCGCCGGTTTCCTCGACGACGGCGGCAGACGTTTCGTCGCACGACGTCTCGATTCCAAGAATGCGCATGAGCTCAGGCGACCGCCGCTTCGAACGCCCTCTTCAGGGATTCGGTATATGGCGCACGAAAGATGCCTCGTTCCGTGATGATCCCGGCGATCAGGACATGCGGCGTCACATCGAAGGCGGGATTTCGAATCTTTGCTCCGTCTGGCGTCAGCTGATTGCTTCCGACGTGCGTCACCTCGCGAGCGTTCCGCTCCTCGATCGGAATGTGCTGTCCATCCGCTGTCCTGAGGTCGATCGTCGAGAGGGGCGCTGCCACATAGAACGGAATCTTGTGCTCGCGCGCCAGCACCGCGACCGTGTAGGTGCCGATCTTGTTCGCCGTGTCGCCGTTGGCAGCGATGCGATCGGCGCCTACGACGACAATGTCAATCAGCCCCTGGCGCATCAGCGCTCCGGCCATGTTGTCGGTGATGACCGTCGTGTCGATACCGTCGCGTAACAACTCCCAGGCGGTGAGCCGCGCGCCCTGCAGGAAGGGCCTTGTCTCGTCGGCAAGGACAGTGACCCGCTTGCCCGCCTCGACAGCTCCGCGAATGACGCCGAGGGCCGTCCCATATCCCGCCGTTGCGAGCGCTCCGGCGTTGCAGTGCGTAAGAATCCGGGCGTCGCTCGGAACGACCTCCGCGCCGTACGCCCCCATGGCCCGGCAGCTGGCGACGTCCTCGTCGTGAATGGCGTCGGCCTCGCGATCGAGCCGATCTTTGATCTGATCGACCGAATCGCCCGCTTCGACGCTCGCGGCGAACGCCCGCTTCATGCGCTCGATCGCCCAGAACAGGTTGACGGCGGTCGGTCGCGTCCCCGCCAGCAGGTCGCACGTCTTCTGAAACTCGGCGGCGAACTTCTGTGTGCCGGTCGCCTTGCTGTTCCGCATGCCGAGCGCCAGTCCCATCGCCGCAGCGACTCCGATTGCGGGAGCCCCGCGGATGACCATGCTCTTGATCGCGCGCGCTACCTCAGAGGCGGTCTTGCAGCGCACGTACACTTCCTGACCGGGCAGCTTGCGCTGATCGATCATCACAACGGCATCCGGCTCACGGGCTATGGTCGGCAGCATTGAAACCTTGTCTCCAGCGTACGACGCTAGCGGTCCTGGCGGAAGATCCGCCGATCGAAGGGCAGCGGCAGAAGGTCGGCCAGCCGATGGGATGAGAGCAGGCGGTCGAGGTTCGCCAGATGGATCTCGAGATCGCCGCAGAACTCCCAGAGCAGCTGACGGCAGGCGCCGCATGGCGGTGTCGGTGCCTCGGTATCAGCGACGACGGCTATCTGCGTGAAGGTGCGGTGTCCTTCCGAGAGCGCCTTGAGCAACGCGACCCGCTCGGCGCACATCGTGAGACCAAGTGTGGCGTTCTCGATGTTGCAGCCCGAGACGACCGTCCCGTCGGCGGTCTCCAGCGAGGCCCCGACCGCGAACGACGAGTGCGGTGCCCACGCGTGACGCCGCGCGCTGCGCGCCGCGTGAATCAGGTCAGACACGTCCAAGGATCTCTCCGAGAAGGGTCGCAACGCCGATCGCGCCGCGCTCGCCGGCAGCAAGCACGTCCTCGTGGCGAAGCGGCTCAGGAGACAGCCCCGCTGCCATGTTGGTGACGAGAGACAGTCCGAGAATCTCCATCTTCATCTGGCGTGCGGCAATTGCCTCGAGCACCGTCGACATTCCGACGACGTCGGCACCCATCGACCTGAGCGCGCGCACCTCCGCGGGCGTCTCGTAGCTCGGGCCGAGGAGTCCAGCATAAACGCCATGGGCGACTGGCACCCCGGCTGCCACTCCAGCTGCGCCGGCGATTGCACGCAGTCTCGGGGAATACAGCTCGCTCATGTCCAGGAAGTGCCCGCCGAATCGAGGGTCACCTGATCCGACCAGCGGGTTCACGCCGGTGAGGTTCAGATGATCGTCAAGGACGACAACGCTGCCGACTCCAAGGCCGCTCGCGATGCCGCCGCTCGCGCTGGTCAGGATCAGGGTCGTGACGCCGAGCATGCCGAGAACGCGCACACCAAAGGTGACGGCCCCGACGCCATTCCCCTCATACAGATGGGTCCGTCCAGACAGGATTGTGACAGTCCGACCGCGGAGCCGGCCGACGACGAACCGGCCCTCATGGCCGACCGTGCTGGCGCGCGGCCAGTGAGGAATCTCTTCGTATCCGATCTCCGCGGCTGATTCAACCTGACGCACGAACGACGCGAGGCCAGACCCGAGCACGATGGCGGTCGATGGAATCGAGGGCAGTCTGAGCCGCAAAGTAGCCGCGGCGGCCCGGACCTGCTCGTACTCAGTCACAGCAGCATTGCCGCCACGCAGGCGTTGATGAGCGTTGCGATGAAACCGGCGAGCAGCGCCCGCGAGCTCAGCCGCGCGAGATCGCCGCGGCGGGCCGGCGCCATGCCGCCAATGCCTCCGAGCTGAATGCCGATGGATCCGAAGTTCGCGAAGCCCGTGAGCGCATAGGTGGCGAGGATCTGAGAACGCTCGCTCATCACGTCGGCGTACTGCGTGTTCAGCTTGACGAACGCCACCATTTCGTTGGCCACGAGCTTCGTTCCGAGCAGGTCGGCGACGCCCGCGATGTCGTTCGGGTCAACGCCGATCAGGATGGCCACAGGCGTGAAGACCCACGCCAGGATGGAAGCCATCGTCAGGCCGGGGGCGATCAGGCCCAGCAGATGGTCGAACATCGCGATGAACGCCAGGAAGGCGATCAGAATCGCCGCGACGTTGATCGCCAGCTGCGTGCCCTCGGCCGCACCGCCTGCCGCTGCGTCGATCCCATTGACATACTGACGTTCGACCTCGACCCGCACTTCGCCCCGCGTCACGGGATTCTCTGTTTCGGGATAGAGGATCTTCGCGAGATACAGGCAGCAGGGCGCCGCCATGACGCTCGTCGCCAGGATGGCGACAGGGTCGGCGCCGATCCCCACGTACACGACCATCATGCCGCCCGAGATGGTCGCCAGACCGCCAACCATCACCGCGTGAAGCTCCGACTGCGTCATGAGCGGCACATAGGGCTTGACGATCATCGGGGACTCGACGTGGCCCATGAAGACGTTCGCCGCCGCCGACAGCGTCTCCGCGCCGCTCGTGCGCATCACCGCCATCATCACGCGCGCCATCAACCGCACGACCAGCTGCAGCACGCCGTAGTGATAGAGCACCGTAAAGAACGACGACACAAAGATGATTGCCGGCAGCGCCGCCAGCGCGAAGACGAAGCCCCCGGGGAACACCGTCGACATCGCTGCCGGGTCGGCGAGCCCTCCGAACACGAACAGCGTGCCGGCGTTCGTGAATCCGATGAACTGCTCGATCCCTGCGCCCATCCGTTCGAAAAGGATGCGGCCCGGCTGGATACCGGCGACCTCGAACTTCAGGATGAAGAGCGCGACGAGCAGCTGGAGCGCGATGCCCCACCACACCGTTCGCCACTCGATGGCCCGCACGTTGTTCGAACAGGCCACCACGACAAGGATGAACGCGACCGCTCCGCACGCCGCCTGACCACGCGTGCCGATGACGGACGACAGCAGGTAGGCAACGAGGGCCAGCAGGACCGCGCCAGCCGCGCAGGCCGCACGAATCCCAAGGGCCGATGCAGGGGGCCCGGGCAACGGGCCGCCAGCGACGGCGGGCGACGACGCTGAGGACATGCTGAGTGAGAGCGGCAGTATAGCGGATCCCCTTCAGGCCGCCCCTGCTCTTGCCGATATTGCACGTGTAGCGTTCGTCTGCCCGGACAGAGCGTAAATGGCTGCCGACACCGCACAACCCCTCGGCCCTCAGGAGGTCGCGAGACTTACCGACTTTGCACGCGCCTGCAAAGCCGCAGCCCGGGCCGTCGTCCTGTACCCGGAAGGGCATCCTGCGGTCGCGAGCACGCTCGGCCGCATCGTGCAGGTGACCTCCATCGAAGCGATTCCGGTCCCGATGCGCATCGAGGTCATGGCGGACGGCCTGCGAATCGAGGGGCGCGCCGCGTCGAAGCCAGACTCCTCGCTCGGCGAGCTCGCAGCGCTGCTCCACTCGCACTCGATCGGCGGGCTGACCGTGCAGGGCGGCGGCGATGCGGCAGCCTGGCGGTCGTTCCTGATACTGATCGGGCGGAGCGCTGAGACGGTGCGTGCCGAGGGCGGCATTGGGAAACTCTGGGCCGCTGCGGGCTCGAGCCATATCGAGCTGAATGAGATCGACTACAGCGAAGTCCTTCGCGAACGGGCGGGCCGTCTGCCGGCGGGCTGGGACGACGTCGTGGCGAACTGCCTGCAGGGACGGGCGCCCGTGTTCGACGAGCAGCAGATCCGGACGCTGCTCGAGATGGCGCGGAGCAACGGCCGCATCGCAGAGATGATCACGGCCTTCGAGGCCCGCCTGGCCGAGGAGACCGGGGCTGCCGGACCCCGTGCCGCGGCGCTCCTCCTCCTTCTGAAGAGCATCATCGACTCGGTGCGAGCGCACGATCCCGCATCTCTCCAGGCGGTCATGAGCGAGCTCTCTCAAGGGGTTGCGCAGCTGACGCCGGAGGTCGTGCTCGCCCTGACCGGCGCCCGGGAGTCGAGTGACGGCGAGACGGCGGCTCTCGTCAGCGAGATCGTGGAGAACATGAGCGAGCCCGCCATCGCGGGCTTCGTGGCTCGAAACGCGCTTTCCACGGAGACGGCGACCGATCGACTCGCTCAGGCCTTCCACGCGCTCGTGCGTGACGCCGAGGATCGTGAGCGCATGGTCGCTCTCGCGCACGACGAAGCGTCGCGGTCCCCGCTCGGCACCCTGGAGAACTTCGAACGCGACTGGGGCGAAGTCGCGCAGCGGCTGCTGACCTCCTACACCGACGAGCCGTTCGTCTCGCAGGACTACGCGAGAGAGCTCTCGGGAACGCGCACGCGCGCGTTGTCGGTGGAGCAGGTCAGCGACGATCCCCCGACCCGTGTCGAAGCGTGGCTCGGCACCGTTTCGACGAACGAGATTCGGCGTCTCGACGTGACATTGATGATCGACCTGCTGCGTGTGGAGACGGCCCAGGGGCGGCTGGCGCTCGCTCCTCCGGTGGTCGCGCTGCTCGACGACCTGCTGCTGCTCGGCGACTTCGAATCCGCCGTCGCCATCCTCCGCGTCGTTCAGGACGGATCCGCAGGGTCCGACGTCGCGACCGCGAAGGAGATTGCGAAGCGGCTGTCGAACAACCAGACGGTCGCACACATCGTTGCCCATCTCGCCACGATCGACGAGGCCCAGCTCGAGCAGATGAAGGCGTTCTGTGTGGGCGTCGGGGATGGCCTGATCAAGCCGATGGCCGAGGCGCTGGCGTCGGAGGAACGCGCGCGGCCGCGTGAGCGACTGACGTCACTCTTCATCGCCTTCGGACCGGCCGGCCGGCGCGAGATCGAGCGCCTGAAGGCGGCAACGAACCCCGGCGCGCGAAAGACCGCCGTCACGCTGCTGCGGCGGTTCGGCGGCAAGGAGGCGCTCTCGGAGCTGGCCGACCTGCTCGGCGACAGCGAACCGCAGGTGCAGCGCGAGGCGGTCCGGGCGATCCTCGACATCGGATCGGATCAGGCATGCGAACTGCTCGCCCGCGCGCTGACGAAGGGCACCGAACGCTCGCGTGACGCGATCATGCAGGCGCTGACCGGTGCGCGCGGCGAGCGCGCGGCGGCGCTCTTCTCGTACATCCTCGCGCACGTCGACCCGCGCGGCCCGCTGCATGCCGTCCATGTGCGTGCCATCGAGGCGCTCGGCATGCTGCGCGACCCCGACGGTGTTGAACCACTCCGGGCTGCGCTCTATCGACGCGAATGGTGGGCGCCACGGCGCACCGCGTCGCTGCGCGCCGCGGCCGCAACGGCGCTCGTGCGGATCGGATCGCCAGAGGCGGTGACCGTCCTCGAAGAGGCGAGCCAATCGGGACCCCGCGGCGTCCGCTCCGCGATCAACCGGGCAAGGAGTCAGGCATCGTGAGCACAGCTCGAACCGAGATGGTCGCGGAGGTGCTCCGCCGGTTCGCGGCCGCGATCCGGTCCGGCCAGCTCTACGCCCGAACTCACCCGATCATCGGGAGGAACGTCGCCGCGCTGGGAGAAGCCCTCAGGCGCGTGCACGACCAGAATCCCTCGATCGTCATCGGCATCGTCGGCGACGAAATCATCGTCGACGACACACCCGCGCCCCGCGGCGACAACCTGACGGGATTCGTGCGCCGCCTGAAGCAGATTGGCGTCGAGCGGGTGACAATCGATCGCGGCGTCACCCACGACGAGATCGCGGAGTTCATCAATGCGATCGTCACGGTGGAGCCGCTGAGGGACGAGTCGTCTCTGCCCGAGTTTCAGCACATCCGCGTCGGGCGCGTGACCGTCGAGGATCAACAGACAACGCCCGCTGACATGGCGACCTTCAAGCGGATGTACAGCGAGGCGGTGAAGCTCGCCGAGACCGTCTGGGAGAGCGCGCGCACCGAATCGCAGCCTGACGCGCCCGCGGCCCGCACGATGGTCGAGAGCCTCGCGCAGGCGATCTCCGAGAACCGGACTGCGCTCGTCGCCCTGTCCACGCTGCGGCAGCACGACGAGTACACGTTCACGCACATGGTCAACGTGTCGATACTGACCATGAGCCAGGCTCGCAGCCTGGGGATCGACGGACCCCTGCTTCGGGAATTCGGCCTGGCGGCCCTCATGCACGACATCGGGAAGGTCCGCACGCCCCTCGAGATCCTGAACAAGCCCGAGAAGCTGACGACGGAAGAATTCGCGGTCCTGCGAAGGCATCCGGTCGACGGCGCCGGCATGTTGCGGGCGACGCCGGACATTCCTGCGCTTGCGCCAATCGTCGCCTTCGAGCATCACCTCCGCCTCGACGGGACGGGCTATCCCAACGGCGTCTCCAGACCCACGCTGAACCTGGGGACGATGCTGTGCAGCATCGCGGATGTGTACGACGCGATGCGATCGCAGCGCGCCTACCAGCAGGCATTTCCGAGCGATCGCATCCTGCAGGTGCTCGAATGTAACGACGGGTCGCAGTTCGATCAGCACCTCGTGCGGCGCTTCGCCCAGCTCATCGGCATCTATCCCGCCGGGAGTGTCGTACGCCTCGATACGGGCGAGCTTGCGGTCGTCGTGACGGTCCATGCGCCCGATCCGGATCGGCCGCACGTGAAGATCGTCGCTGACGCGCACGGCTCGCGACTCGATACCCCGAGAGACCTCAATCTCTGGGAGCAGAGCGCATCGAGCGACGGGCCGCGGTCGATTGCGGCGCCCGTCGACTCAGACTCCGTCGATTTCGATCCGCTCGCACTGCTATAGTGCATCGAGGCTCCCGCCTCCTCACTCCCTGCCCGCGCACGTCGCGCGTCCCGCAGCACTGACGCGGCATGGACGGGTCTCATGGCAAAACGCGACACGTCGTTCACCTCGCGAGTGCTCGCCGCGGTTCGCCGCATTCCGCGTGGTCAGGTCGCGACGTACGGCGAGATCGCCAGGCGGGCCGGGCAGCCGGGAGCGGCTCGCGCGGTGGGGAACATCATGCGCGCGTGCGATCGGCCGGACGTCCCGTGCCACCGGGTCATTGCGGCCGGGGGGCGTCCGGGCGGATACGGAAGCGGCGAGGCCCTCAAACGCTCGCTGTTGATGGCCGAGGGCGTACCGTTTGCAGGAAAGCGCATCCGGATGCCTCTTGTCGGTCGGAGACCGACTGTGCGGCATCGTTGAGCTTGCCTCCGTGGGGGCTGGTACCCGGCGGGACGGCTTTGTATAATTGTGCAGCAGCGTGAACATGGTTCTTCCCAGACCGCGCGCTGCAAGACGCATCCGGTCGGCCGGATGCGAGGAGGCATGATGAGAAAGGCCCTTGTTGTCGGAGTTCTGGTCGCTGCCCTCGGGGTACCGGCCGGGCTTGTGTCGGCCCAGACGGCGCCGGCCGCCGGCACTGTCCTCGGGACCGTCAATATCCCGCAGCGCGTGATGGCGAACGGGCAGACGCTTGCTGCCGGAACCTATCAGGTCCGGCTGTCGGGTGAAATGCCGAAGCCTGCCATCGGACAGGCGCCGGAGGCCTCGCGCTATGTCGAATTCGTCCGCAGCGGCGAGGTGGCGGGCCGGGAGGTCGCGACGGTGGTCTCAGCGGCCGACGTGGCGTCGATTGCCAAGGGCCCGCGCCCCGGCAATGGCAGCTCACGAATCGAACTGCTGCGCGGCGGCGACTACCTGCGGGTCTGGATCAACCAGGGCGGGACGAACTACATCATCCACATGCCGCCGGCCTAGGTGACGGGGCGAAATTGGGAATTAGGAATGCAGAATTAGGAATGAAATTCCCAACCGGGAATGAGATTCCCCATTCCATTCCTGATTCCTAGTTCCCAATTCCTGATTCGACATTCCCAACTTTCAGCGTCAGTTCCTAGACCGCCATCACGTCGAACTGCTCGTGATGGAGCTGCAGATCCGGACGGATCGTGACGTCCTTCCCTATGGCCTTGCGCAGGTCACGCAGCACCGCATTCTCCTCCTCCTTGAGCGCCCTGGCGATGTCCGGATTCACACGGAGCAGAAGGCGATGCCCGTTCAGATCCGGGCCAATCTTCCGGACCTCGGTCAGGATCTCGAAACAGATCGTCGCGCTCGACTTGATGACGCCGGTCCCTGAACAGTAGGGACAGGGCTCGGTCAGGACGCGCTCGAGGCTCTGCTTCACTCGCTTCCTCGTGATGATCACGAGGCCGAAGTCGGACACGGCGACAGCCTTTGACGGCGAACGATCCTTCTTGAGTTCGAGCTCCACCGTCTGCAGCACCTTCTGCCGATTCTTCTTCTCCTCCATGTCGATGAAATCGAGCACGATGATTCCGCCGAGATCGCGCAGCCTGATCTGCCGCACGATCTCCTTGGCCGCCTCGAGGTTCGTCTTGACGATCGTGTCCTCGAGTCGACCGCTCGATTTCTTGCCGACATAGCGGCCCGTATTGACGTCGATCGCCACGAGCGCTTCGGTCTGATTGATGACGATCGACCCGCCGGACTTGAGCCAGACCTTGCTCTTCAGCGCGTTGTCGATCTCCGCCTGGACGCCGTACTCCTCGAAGATCGGAAATGGCTTCGAGTACAGCTTCACGCGCGGGGCAAGCACCGGCATGAATCGCTCCACCATCTCGATCACGCGCCGGTACTCTTCCTCGTTGTCGATGCGAATCGCCTGGTATTCGTCGGTCAGCAGGTCGCGCAGGAGCTTGGCCACCAGACTCTGCTCCTGATAGACCACGGCCGGCGCGCGCGACGACTCCATCTTCTTCCTGATGTCGACCCAGATCGCGAAGAAGCTCTCGAGATCGCCGACGATGTCTTCCTTCGGTCGTCCCGCGGCGGCCGTCCGGATGATCACGCCTCCGGTGAATCCGTGGGCCTCCCGGAACTCGCGCACGATGCCGCGGAGGCGTGCCCGCTCTTCACGGGACTCGATCTTTCGCGAGACGCCGATGTGATCCACCGTGGGCATGAAGACCAGAAAACGCCCCGGCATCGTGACGTGCGAGGTGAGCCGCGCGCCTTTGGTGCCGAGCGGCTCCTTGACGACCTGGACGAGAATTTCCTGTCCCTCGCGGATGAGCTCTTCGATCTTCCGCTGGACGCGCTCCCGCGCGCGGTCGCGCCGCGAGCCTTCGTCGCGGGTCTTCGCGCCGCCTTCGTTCGCCTCGTCCTCTTCGTCCGCGGCGAGACGTTCGAATTCCTCGAGCGTGTCGATGACTTCGGCGACGTAGAGAAAACCGTCGCGTTCGAGCCCGATGTCGATGAAGGACGACTGCATGCCCGGGAGCACCTTCGAGACACGTCCCTTGTAGACGTTCCCGGCGACGCTTCGCTGTCGTTCCCGTTCGACGAAGATTTCTGCGGCGAGATCGTCTTCGAGGATGGCCACGATCGTCTCGTGGCCCGTGGAGGAGACAATCATCTCCTTGGTCATTCACGAATCTCCTCAGGCGGGAAAGGCGGGAGGGCTGGACGGGCAGGACAGGCGGAAAGGGCAGGATTGGCGGAAGACACAATCCCTTCCAGCCCATCCCGGCTCTCCCGCCTCTCCTGCCTGTCCTGCCCTTCCCGGCCTTTCTGCCCTGTCAGTTCGTGAATCTGCGCATGCGGACGTTGAGCACCAGCCCGAACGCGGCGAGCGTGGCGATCATCGACGAGCCTCCATAGCTCATGAGGGGAAGCGTGAGCCCTTTGACGGGAGCCAACCCGGCCGACATGGTGATGTTGTACACCACCTGGAAGGTGAAGCTGGCGAGCACACCCAGCACGAGATAGGAGCCGAGACGATCCTTGGCCAGCTGGGCCGCCTCGAGCGTGCGCAAAATCACGAATAAATACAAGCCGAGCACCACGATGACGCCGGCAAACCCCTGCTCCTCGGCCAGCACCGAGAAGATGAAATCGTTGTGGGCGACAGGAAGGAATCGCAACTGGCCCTGCGTTCCCTGTTTGTATCCCTTGCCCATCAGTCCGCCCGAGCCCACCGTGATGCGCGCCTGGATCTGCTGGTATCCGGCACCACGCGCATCCTGGGAGGGATCGAGAAAGGTGGAAATCCGCGAGCGTTGATAGTCCTGGAGGCCGTACATCCAGACGATCGGAGCCATCAGGACCAGACAGAGCGTGAGGATGCCGAGCACGCGCATGCGCATGCCGGCTACATAGGCAATGGCGAGCAGGCCGGGCACGAGCGTCACCGCGGTGCCGAGGTCGGGCTCGCGCGCAATCAGGAACATCGGGACGGCGGCAAGACAGGCAGCGACCGACAGGGCTCCCCATCCCGGGCGTCCGCGACTCTCGCCGAAGAATTTCGCCAGCACCAGCGCCATGCCAATCTTGGCGAACTCGGAGGGCTGCAGGTTGAACGAACCGATCGAAATCCATCGCCGGGCGCCCATCTGCACGTCGCCCGCGAGCAGGACGTACAGCAGGACGGCCAGGAGCGCTCCGTAGAGCAGCAGCGATTGATCGGCCAGCCTCCGGTAGTCGAGCACCGCGAGCGCCACCATGACGCCCAGGCCGATCGCAATCGCGGAAATCTGCGTGATCACCATCGGCGAGGCTCCGCCCCCCGGCGTGCCGGTCGCGCTCTGAATCATCGCGATGCCAATCGCGCAAAGGAGAACGATGGCCAGAATCAGCGCCCAGTCCACGTAGTAGTAAAGGCGGCGTTCGAACATGCGCGTCCTCTACTGCTGCGCCGCGGCGACCTGATCGACGGGCAGGACGGGTGCCGTTTCGGGCGCCGGCGGCTCGGGAACGACCGGCGGAACGAGCATGGGGGCAGGCGGCAACTCGCGGCCTTCCATCTTCGCAAAGAAGGTGTCGAGGGCGTGGCGCGCAATCGGCACCGCACTCCCGCTCTGGCCATGCTCCGCGAAGACGACACCAGCGATCTGCGGATTGTCTTTCGGTGCGAAGAAAACGAACCAGCCATGATCACGAAGATCGCGCGTCGTCCGGCCCGCCGCACTCCGGCCGCCATCGAGCGAGATCACCTGCGCGGTGCCGGTCTTTCCGACAACGTCGTGACCGGGGATGGCGGCACGGCGGCCCGTGCCCGCCGCGTTGACGACACGCCACAGACCGTCGCGGATGGCCGCATCCGTTTGAGGACTGAGCCGCGTCGAAGCATCGGCTGCCGGAGCGTCAATCGCCTTCCATCCGTCGCCTGCGTCCACCGACTTGAGCAGGTGAGGGGTGACCTTGGTCCCGCCGTTGGCGAGCGTGGCCATCATGACGGCGAGGGAGATGGGCGTCACCGAGACCTGGCCCTGGCCGATCGCGACCGAGATCGTCTCGCCGGGATACCAGGGCTCGCCGACGACCTCCTTCTTCCACGCGGTCGAGGGCACGAGGCCGGTCACTTCACTGGGAAGATCAATCCCGGTCGGGACTCCGAGACCAAGGAGGGTCGCCCACTTGTTGATGCGGTCGACACCGACCATGTTCCCGAGCGTGTAGAAGTAGACGTTGCAGGAATGCTCGAGCGCTTCGCGGAGATCGACCGATCCATGGCCGCCTGCGCGCCAGCAGCGGAACGCGCGGCCGTGAAACACCGCCGAGCCGCCGCAGCGCACTCGGAAGTCCGGCGTGATCACTCCCTCCTCGAGCGCGGCGACGGCGACAGCCATCTTGAACGTCGAGCCCGGAGAGTACCGGCCCTGAATCGCGCGATCGTTGAGCGGACGAAGCGTGTCGCTGTTCAGTGCGTTCCATGTCGATCGGTCGATGCCGGTCGAGAACGCGTTCGGATCGTAGGCGGGGAGGCTGGCCAGCGCCAGCACCTCGCCCGTCGCGGGCTGCAGCATCACGGCTGCTCCGTTCAGCCCGTACGCGCGGAACGCATCTTCGACCGCGCGCTGCAGATCGGCATCGAGCGTCAGCTGCAGGCGTGTGCCCTCGAGCGGATCGACTTCCTCGATCGTACGGATCTCGCGACCCAGGCTGTTGACGACGACGAGCCGCGTGCCATCCTCGCCCATCAGCAGATCGTTGTACGTGCGCTCGATCCCGGACTGGCCGATGATGTCGCCGCTCTTCAGTTCCTCGCTCGCGGCAACCTGCGCTTCGGTGGCTTCGCCGACGTAACCGAACAGGTGCGCAGCAAGCGACTCGGTCGGATACTGGCGCGTCGGCACCTGTTCGACCACGACATCGGGCAGCTCTGAATCGAGCCGGCGGGCGGTCACGGCTGCGACCTGGGCGAGCGTCGCGTCCTGAACGATCGTGATCGGACGGTAGGCGGGAACTCCGCGATTGCGCTCCACGATCGCGCGAACGTTCGACTCGTCGAGCCCGAGGACGGACGAGAGCAGCGCGATGGTGCGATCGATGCTCTTGGTGTGCTCGCGGACGATCGAGATGCTGTACGACCGCCGGTTCTCGACGAGGACCTTGCCGTCGCGGTCGAACACGACTCCGCGCGGCGCTCGCAGGGCAAGCGTTCGCTGATGATTGTTCTCGGCCATCTCCTGGAAGCGCTCGTGCTGCGCGACCTGCAGCACCCAGAAGCTCACGGCCAGAACGAGGAACACGGCAGAGATCAGGTACTGCAGAGTGGTCAGGCGAACGCCAAGCCGGCGGCGGTCTTCGGTTACAGGAGGCATGTCGCCAATCTCATGTCCTTGGCCATTTTAACGCCGCAGGCCCGGCCGGGACGCCCTCCGGCGCTCCATCGCACCTGGCAGGAGATCGGCCAGCTGCAGTGCCAGTACCCCCACAAACGCATTCCCCAGAGACGCCACGGCGAGGGCCGTCCCCGGGAGTCCGAAGTCCCGGAGCTCCAGGAGCTCATAAATACCGATGAACAGTGCCGCGTGCAGCAATGTCGCGCCGGCGAACACCACGAACCTCGGGCCGGCGTGCGCCACGATGAACTGGGTGCCGATGACGCCTGAGAGGAATCCGACCACCGACTTCGCGAGCCCCCCCACTCCGATGACCCCGCTCGACAGGCCATCCTGAACGAGACCGCCCAGCGTGCCGGCCATGAGCCCCATCACCGGCCCGGCCTTGAGTCCAGTCGACACCACCGCCACCAGAACGAGGTCCACCGACACGGGAGCGCCGACGACGAACCGAGTCAGGGTCGTCTGCGCCAGTAACGCGACGATGAGGGCGAGTGCCACTCCAGCCCCGGTCATGGCCCCGTCTCCACGGGATCCTCGACGGCCAGCGGCTCGGTGACAATCAGCACCTGCTCGAGCCGCCCGAAATCCACCGCCGGCCGGACGACGATGTCACGATACGCGACGCCGGTGCGTTCAACGGTCTCAACCTCGCCGACGACAAAACCCTTGGGATAGATACCGTCGATCCCGGACGTGACGACCAGATCGCCGACCTGGACGTCAGACAGCTCCGACACGTACTCGAACCGCAGGCGGTCGTCGCCGGTGCCCATCACGACGCCCTGCGCTCGCGAGCGCGCGACGAGCGCTCCAGCGGCCGCATTGCGATCGACGAGAAGCTGAATCTTCGACGCTCTCCCGCTGGCGACGACGACACGGCCTACGACGCCCTTCGGCGCCAGCACCGCCATGTCAGGCGCCACGCCGTCGTTGCTCCCTTTGTTCACGGTCAAGGTGCGAAACTCGGGCGATGCGCCCCCGGCGATGACGTCTGTCGCGAGGGTGGACACCTCCGTGCGGTCGCGAAGATCGAGGAGCTCCTCCAGGCCGCGGGTGCGGTCGGCGAGGGCGCGCTGTTCCTGGAGGGCGAGGTCGGTCTCGGCCAGCGCGCGACGCAGCTGCTCGTTCTCCGCCTGCACCCCGCGGAGGGCGACGTAGCCCTCCCACACACCCCGGAACGCCGACGTGATGCTGCCGGCGCCGCGCTGCAACTCGGCGACGACGCCGAACGTGACGGTTTCGAGCATGGGCACGCCGGCGCGTGAGTTGACCTGCGCAGAGATCAGGAGCACGTGGCCGATCACCACGGCCACGAACAGGTAACCGGAACGCTGGCGGATGTCGAGCAGTGCCACGTGGTTCACCAGGGAGGCGAACGCCTCCCGGCATCTCTAGTCGATCGAGATCTTCC
>JBFWPD010000007.1:0-23488 GCA_050250175.1 Vicinamibacterales bacterium | reverse complement strand
GTCGCCCAATGGGAAACCATCAAGCCGCTGTTCAAGATGGTCGAGGATGTGGCCGCCGGCCTTGCGCCAGCCTCTGACATCGCAACTGCGTGGCAGGTCAATTTCGTGCGGGCCGACTCCGGGTTCGTGATCGTGCCGTTCACGATTCAGCTCGATCCGAACGCCTTCACGACGTATCCGCTCGGCATGTACATCCGGATTGTCCTTCGCGGTGCTCCGGCGCCCGCTCCGGGGCCGCGCGATGCCCTCGCGCAGTATCCATTCGAGGATGCCGCGATCGTCGAGCGGCCGACCGACGGGCGGATCAACCGTGCGTTCGTCGTGTCCCCGGGAGAGTACGACGTCTACATCGGCTTGCGCGACGGGGTGGGGCTCGCTGTGGCAGAACCAGGGCAGCCAGCACCGGAGCCGCTTCCGGCGAAGGCAGTCGTCATCAAGCAGCAAGTCGATGTGCCCGACTTCGGCGACCGGCTCTCGACGAGCAGCGTGTTCGTCCTCGAGAGCAATCAGATCGACACACGTCCAACGCGCCCCAACTTCGAGGAACAGCTCGACGATCCGTACGCGATGTGGGGACTCCGGATGCGGCCGGCGCTCAGGCGCGTCTACACTCCGCAGGAGACCCTCGCGGTCCTCTTCCTCGTATATAACGCCCAGCTTTCGACAACGACCGGGAAGCCCGACGTCGAAGTGCGGTACAGCTTTCTGCGCAAGGCGGGCACGCAGGAAACGTTCGTGACGCGCACGGCTCCAGAGCTTCTCAACAGTGAGACTCTCGGGCCCAACTTCAATCCGGCGAACGGCGATGTGATCATCGCTGGCAAGCAGGTCCCGCTGTCCAGCTTCTCGAGCGGTGACTACCGGCTCGAGATCACCGTCGTCGACAAGACGAACGCCAGCGCGACCGTCCGTGACGTGAACTTCAGCGTCCGGCCCTAGTCACCGACTCCTCGAGCGAGGACATTTCCTTGATGCCGACGGTGCATGCAGGCGCGGTCGCGGCGATCCTGATTGCGGCAGCCAGCGTCGCGGGATGCGGCGGTTCGTCGGATCCCGAGGCGGCCCCCCAGTCCGATCGTCCGCTGACCTTCAACCGTGACATCGCGCCGATCGTGTTCGAGAACTGCGTGCCCTGCCACCGCGCGGGCGAGGCCGCGCCGTTCACGCTCACGTCGTATCAGGATGTGAGACAGCGCGCCCGGACGATTGTGGACGTCACGGGGAGGCGGTACATGCCTCCGTGGCTGCCTGTCGAAGGCCACGGCGAGTTCGCAGGTGAACGCCGGCTCACCGACGAGCAGATCGCAATGATCAGCAGCTGGGTGGAGCAGGGGGCGGTCGAAGGAGATGCGGCGGATCTTCCCCCGCTGCCTGCGCTGCCCGAAGGCTGGCGGCTCGGACAGCCCGACCTGGTCGTGACGCTTCCGTCGCCGTACACCCTCCAGGCCGACGGCGCCGACGTCTGGCGCAACTTCGTCATGCCGGTGGACGTGGATTCCGGTCGCTACGTGAGAACCGTGGAGATTCGTCCGGGAAGCGCACGCTTCGTCCATCATGCGTTGCTCGGCGTGGACGAGACGACGTCGTCCAGAAGGCGGGACAGCCAGGATCGCGAGCCGGGATTCGAAGGCATGGACATGGGCGACGCGGGCGCCCCGAACGGGCACCTGCTCGGATGGACCCCCGGCATGGCACCGTTTCCCGGGATCGAAGGAAAGCCATGGCGTCTCGAACCGGGTACCGATCTCGTCCTTCAGGCGCATCTGCTGCCGTCGGGCAAGCCTGAGGAGGTCAGTCCCGCAATCGGCGTCTATTACTCCGATACCCCACCCAGTGGACCGTCGCTGGCACTCATTCGTCTCGACGCGGATCACCTGCTGGATATCCCGGCGGGCGATGCCGCCTTCGAGGTGACCGACGAGTTCAAGCTGCCCGTCGATCTCGACATCTACGCGGTGTATCCGCACGCCCACTACCTCGCGACCGCCGTGGAGGGTGCGGTGACGCTTCCCGACGGCTCAGAGCGATCCCTCATCCGGATCGACAACTGGGACTTCAAGTGGCAGGACGTCTATCGGCTGGCGCAGCCGATCTCGCTGCCGCGAGGCTCCACGATCCGGATGCGGTGGGTGTTCGACAACTCCGCGAACAACCCGAGAAATCCCAACAGTCCGCCGCAGAGAGTGGTGGCCGGCCCTCGCTCCTCTGACGAGATGGCGCATCTCCAGCTTCAGGTGCTGCCGAGAAGCACGGACGACGCGATCCTGCTGCGCGAGACGATGAACCGCTACGCCATCGCGAAGTTTCCGGAGGATCCGTGGCCTCACTACGAGCTGGCGAACGCGCTTCGCGAACGGAATCTGCTGCCCGACGCAGTCCGCGAGTATCAGGCAGCGATTGCTCTCGATCCCGGCCATTCGACCGCGCACAACAACCTCGGCGTCGTCCTGACCGAGCTCGGCCAGTTTGGCGACGCTGTCCGGCATTACGAAGCGGCGATACGGGCCGAACCGGGTCTCGCCGATGCGCACTTCAATCTGGCCAACGCGCTCAGAGCCGAGAATCGCTATGGCGATGCGGCCGTTCACTATCGGGAAGCGCTTCGCCTGGAACCGGGCTTTGCTCCAGGTCACAACAATCTGGGGGAATTGATGGCAGCCGAGGGGCGTATGCGCGAAGCCATCGCCTCGTTCGAACAGGCGGTCAAGCTGGCGCCGGAGTCGTCGCAGGCGCACAACAACCTGGGCGCGGCGCTCGGCCAGTTGGGAAGGCTCGAGGAGGCGATCGTGCACTTTCGCAGAGCTCTCGAAGCCGATCCGAACAACGTCGGCGCGCGGCAGAACCTGCAGCTGGCGACAGAGGCCCTCGCCGATCCCGCACGCTAGCGGTCAGCGCTTCGCGTCGTTCTTCAGCTCTGCAAGCAGCGTCAGCGCCTCGAGCGGGGTCAGCCGGTCGATATCGACGGCAGCCAGTCGATCGTGCAGGCGATCGTCCGGCGGAGGCGTCTGAAACAGGCCAAGCTGGCGCTGCGGATCACCCGCCGTTCCACTCACCGATGGCCTGCCTCCTCGTGCAAGCTCGTCACGCTCGAGGGCCGTCAGGATCTCTCGTGCGCGATCGACGACGTTTCTCGGGAGTCCGGCCAGTCTTGCGACCTGAATGCCGTAACTGCGATCCGAGCGGCCAGGCACGATCTTCCGCAGGAAGATGATGTCGTCCTTCCACTCGCGGGCCGCCACGTGGTAATTCACGACGCCGGGCGTGGCATCGGCGAGGTCCGTCAGCTCATGGTAGTGCGTCGCGAACAGCGTCTTCGGCCGCAGCCTGGGATTGGTGGCGAGATGCTCAGCGACCGCCCACGCGATGCTCAGCCCGTCGAACGTTGCGGTGCCGCGGCCGATCTCGTCGAGCACGACCAGGCTGCGTGAGGTCGCCGTGTTCAGGATCCGGGCCGTTTCCTGCATCTCGACCATGAACGTCGAGTGGCCTCGCGCGATGTTGTCGGAGGCGCCGACGCGCGCGAAGATGCGATCGACGATCGCGAGCTTGGCTTCCCGCGCCGGAACGAAGGCGCCGGCCTGCGCCAGGATGGACAACAGCGCCGCCTGCCGCAGATAGGTGGATTTGCCACCCATGTTCGGACCGGTGAGGATGACGAGCTGTGATGAACTGCCGTTGAGGAGCAGATCGTTCGGGACAAACGGCTCGCCCGCTGTGGCCGCGCGCTGCTCGACCACGGGATGCCTGGCGTCGGAGACGGACGTCTCGTCTCCCTCGTGGACGTGCGGCTTGATGTAGTTCTGGACGGCCGCGCCTTCCGAGAAGGCGGCCAGAACATCGAGCGAGGCGAGCGCGCGCGCGGTCGTCTGGATGCGCGGGGCTTCTGCCGCCACCGCCAACCGAAGCGCTTCGAACAGCTCGAGCTCCCGTTCGACGATCCGCTCATCAGCGCCGAGCACCTTCTGCTCGTATTCCTTGAGCGAAGCCGTCGTAAAGCGCTCACCACCGGCAATCGTCTGCTTCCTGAGATAGTCCGCCGGCAGCGTGGCGCCGCGGAGTCCCGCATTGGAGATCTCTATGTAGTAGCCGAACACGCGGTTGAAGCGGACCTTGAGCGAGTTGACGCCCGTCCTCGTACGCTCTCGCTCCTCCATCTCCGCGATGACCTGCGTGCCGGAGGTGCTGCTGTGCCTGAGCTCGTTGAGCTCGGCATCGGCCCCGTCCCTGATGACGTGCCCCTCGCGTGCGATGGCGGGCGGCTCGTCGACCAGCGTCGCTTCAATCCTGTCGCGCACGTCGGCCACGTCATCCAGCTCGGACGCCAGGGACTGGGTGAGAGGCGCCTGCAGCTCGGAGAGCAGCGTGCGCAGGCGGGGGACGACTGTGAGTGACACCTTCAGTCCCACGAGATCGCGAGGCGTCGCCGTCCCGAGCGACGCTCGCGCCACAAGGCGTTCGAGATCCTGGATGCCCTTGAGCGCCTCGCGAAGCCTGCCCCTGTCGGTCGTTCGAAACGCCAGCTCCTCGACAGCATCCAGCCGATCGCGGATCGCTTCGACGGCGATCAGCGGCCGGACGATCCACGCACGGAGCAGCCGGCTGCCCGCCGAGGTCATCGTGTGGTCGAGCGTTTCGAGCAGCGACCCCGAACGGCCGCCTTCGGACCCTTCGACGATCTCGAGATGCTTCAGCGTTGTGGCATCGATGAGCAGTGCGTCGGCTCTCTGTCGAAACGACAGGGCGCGCACGTGCATCAGGTCGGCCTTCTGCGTCGTTCTCAGGTAGTGGACCAGCGCGCCCGCGGCCGCGACTGCCGCCGGACGGCCTTCAAGACCGAAGCCGTCCAGCCCACGAGCCCGCAGCTGCTCCAGAAGCACCCGACGCGCGGTTTCGACGTCGAACGCAAAGCTGTCCACAGGTGTGAGCGGCACACCTGAGGAGACGATCGCCGAGAGTCGAGCGAGGGCATCGGAGCTGCTGACGGAGCCTTCCAGTGAATCATCGGCGGCCGGGACGATCAGCTCGCGCGGCTTGAGCACGGCCACTTCGTCGACCAGCGTTTGCAGGCCATCGTCGCCGTGGTACTCGGCGGCGGTGAACTCGCCGGTGGAGAGATCGAGCAGTGCGACGCCGATGCGCTTTTGCGGGCGTCCGGACTCATCCGCCGGGGCGATGGCCATGAGGAAGGCCGGTTCCCGGGCATCCAGATAGGCAGCGTCCGTCAGGGTTCCTGGAGATACCACCCGCACGACGGCCCGCTTGACGATGCCCTTGGCCTTGCGCGGGTCTTCGATCTGATCGCAGATCGCGACACGTTTCCCCTGCTTGACGAGGCGGGCAATGTAGCCATCGGCCGCATGGAATGGCACGCCGCACATCGGGATACGGGTCCCATTCGCGTCCTTCGACCGCGAGGTCAGCGTCAGGTCGAGCGCGCGCGCGGCAACCAGGGCGTCTTCACGGAACATCTCGTAGAAGTCGCCCATGCGAAAGAAGAGAATCGCGTCCGGGTACTGCTGCTTCGCCTCGCGATACTGCCGCATCGCCGGCGTGTCCGGCATTTCCGACGTCATGAACTGTCTAGAGTAGAAGGCCGGCCGTCTCCAAGGCAACAAGCGCAGTATGCTGAGGCGAATGCGTGTATTGGCGCTGGATACGACGACGAGAGGCGGGTCGGCTGCGCTCGTCGAGGACCAACAGGTTGTCGCCGGGGATGTCGGGGATGCGACGCGATCTCAAGCCGAGCAGCTTCCAGCGCTTCTCCAGCAATTGCTCGAAAGGACGGGCGTTCCTTTGGCGGGCGTGGATCGTTTCGCGGTTGCGTCCGGCCCGGGTTCCTTCACCGGACTGAGGATCGGGATTGCGACGATTCAGGGCCTGGCGCTGGTCTGCGGGCGTCCGGTGGTGCCTGTGTCCGCCCTCGAAGCGCTCGGCCAGATGGGCAGTCAGGGACTGTCGTCAGGCAGCCTGGTCGCGGCCTGGATGGACGCGCACCGGGGCGAGGTGTTTACGGCCCTGTACCGGGTGACCGATGCGCCGGAATTCTCCCGCGAGCGTCTCGTTGAAGTCGAACCTGCGTCGGTGGGCGATCCCGTCACAACGCTGAAGCGATGGGACTCCTTCCAGATGCCCTCAACGTCCGTGTTCATCGGTGACGGGGCAATGGCGTACCCCGAAGCGATCGGGCAGCGGGGATTGATACGGCCGCCGGACCCGCTGGCGGCGGCCGTGGGGCTGGCCGCGGTCTGGTATGCGCGAAGAGGAGCGGATGTCGAGCCGGGGAGCGTCCAGCCGCTCTACGTGAGGCGTCCGGACGCCGAGATCGCACGGGATCGCCGCGCGCCGGTCAGGTGAACTGTGCCGCACTGGGCGATTGAGCCGGTCACATCGGTCGCCGACATAAGCGCCATCCTCGAGGTGGAGGAAGCGTCCTTCACCAACCCCTGGACCAGAGAGATGTATCTGGCCGAACTGCAGCATCCCGAGGTCTCGTTCATCTACGCCGCGCGCGATCGTGCGCGGCAGATCGTTGGCTTTTGTGCCTTCTGGCGCGTGCTCGACGAGTTGCACATCAACAACCTGGCGGTGTCTCCTTCCCACAGGCGCGAGGGTGTCGCCTCGGCGCTTCTCGCGGCCGTCTTGCGTGAGGGCACCAGGGCCGGGGCGTCCCGGGCCACCCTCGAGGTGCGGCGATCGAACACCGCTGCAATCCAGCTGTACAAGCGATTCGGGTTTTCGGTGGCTGGTGTGCGCGCCGGCTATTACACGCACCCGGACGAAGACGCGTTGATTCTCTGGCGCGACAGCGGCCCCGGCGGCGGACCTTGAAGACGTTCCCACGGCTATGTTACGGTTTCGTCAAACGAGCCGGGACCGATTGCAGCCGCACGCCCCGACCCAGCGATAACCCCTGCAAGGAGGCGGAGCATGGACGACGAGCCGCAGGACCGCACGAACTCGGCCGGGCATGACGACGAGTTGAGCGAGCTGGTGGCGAAACACCATGAACTCGAAGGTCGATTGCACGAGCTGACTGAGAGACCGTATCTGTCGGAACCCGAGCAGGTCGAAGAAGTTACCCTCAAGAAGCGCAAACTCCAGATCAAAGATCGAATCGAAGATATCCGCCGCCGGCGTGACGCGTCGCTATCGCCGTTGCAGAGCGCTCAGGCGCACGGATAGTCTTTCATCCTGAGCCGGGCGCTTCTGCGCGCCCGGCCGCCCGTTTCCCATCCACATCCCACCCCTCGAGACCTACTCATGCGGATGCGCCTCGATCCTGCAGCCGTGCCGTTTCTCGCGGGCGCAGCGGTTGCCGCTCTCGTCCCTGGCGCCGCCTTCGGCGGGCTGGCTGCAATCCCCGGCGTGGTCGCGGGCGCGGTGTTCCTGTTTTTCTTCCGTGATCCCGATCGCCGCAGTCCGCAGGACGAAGACCTGGTATTGTCGCCCGCCGACGGCCGCGTCCTTGTCGCGGGCCCTGCGGTGGCTGGCGCGGCGCCGCCCGGCGAATGGAAGCAGGTCGGCATCTTTCTGTCGCCGATGGACGTCCACGTCAACCGGGTGCCTGTCTCTGGCGTCGTCACCAGGGTCGAATACCGGCCCGGGCGCTTCCTGCCCGCGTATCGCCCCGACTCGGCGACCGCGAACGAGCGGAGTGAGATCTGGATCGATCATCAAGGGCAGCCGATCGTCGCCCGCCAGATCGTGGGGCTCCTCGCCAGGCGTGTGGTCTGCCGTATCTCCAAGGGAGCCAGAGTGGAGGCCGGAGACCGGTATGGCGTCATGAAATTCGGCTCCCGGATGGACGTGTTCCTGCCCACTGACGCCGATATTCGTGTGCGGGTGGGCGATCGCGTCCGCGGCGGCGAGACGGTGATTGCAGTGCTACACTGACGCTTCCCGTCGCCCCGCGGTGCGGCGAAATCCCTTGGAGGGAGTCACTTAGGGCATGAAGACACGCCAGGAAGGCCCGCTCCGGTTTCTCGTCAGGGCCAACGATCGCCGCCGGGGACGGCTGCGTCGCGGGGTCTTCCTGCTTCCCAGCCTGTTCACGATCGGGAACATGTTCTGCGGCTACGCCTGCATCGTTTTTGCGATGCGTGGCGATTTCGAGTCTGCCGCGCCCTTCATCGGCATCGCGATCGTTCTCGACATGCTCGATGGCCGGATTGCCAGGCTGACGGGAACCGCGAGCGAGTTCGGCGTCGAGTTCGACTCACTCGCCGACGTCATCTCATTCGGCGTCGCTCCTGCGATCCTCGTCTTTTCGTGGGGCCTCGCGCCACTCGGCCGCCTCGGCTGGGCGGCGGGATTCCTCTACGTGACGGCCGCGGCGATGCGTCTGGCGCGGTTCAACATCCAGAGCGCAGCGGGCGGCGACAAACGGTACTTCGTGGGCATGCCCAGCCCCGCCGCGGCGGGCGTGCCCGCAGCGACGGTCTTCGCGTATCCCGCTGGACTGACCGCCTTTGGATCCGCATTGCCTGCGCTGGCCATCGTTCTGGTTCCGGCGGTGCTGATGGTGAGCACGATTCGGTTCCGGAGCTTCAAGACGATCGATCTGCGCACGCGGCGGCCCTATACGGTGCTGCTCCTGATCGCGGCCGGCATCGTGCTCATCGCGACGCACCCGCGCGCCGTCCTGGTCGTCATGGCCTACACGTATCTCGCGTCGGCGTTCGTCGGCATGGCGATTACGAGAATCCGGCAGCGCGGCGATCGCCACGCTTCAGGGGCCGCACAACAGCCCGCGTCGCAGTCAGGACCTGACCGCGCTGCTCGTTAGTGACTGCCCTCGTCGAGCGGAATAACCAATGACAGCAGAAGGGGCGGGCGCTCGTCTCATCATCACCGATGCCCTCGGTCGGCGCACGGTGCCGATCGACAAGCCGCTCCTGACATTCGGCCGGCGCACGGAAAGCGACGTACGGCTCACCGGTGGCGACGTCTCGCGCCTGCACGCCGAGTTGAGTTACGCCGACGGGCAGGCGACCCTGCGCGACACCGGCTCCAAGTTCGGCACCTACGTCAATGGCGAGCAGATCACGGAGCGTGTGCTGCAGAGCGGCGACGCTCTCCGCTTCGGGCGCACCGACGACATGCAGGTGGTCTTTGTCGTCGGTGAGCAGCTGGTGCCACTCGAGAAGAGCGCGATTTCGGCTGCCTCGGAGCTGAGACACATGGCGGCGCTTCTCGAAGGGCTGCGCGCGCTCGGCTCCGGGCGGGTGCTCGATGAAGTGCTCGCGCTCGTTCTCGACTCGGCACTCGATGTCACCGGTGCCGAACGGGGTTTCATCATGCTGGCCGGCACCGATCGACAGCTCGAGTTCAAGCTGGCGCGCGCCCGTGGAAAGGTGACGCTGCCCGGCCGCACGTTCGAGACGAGCCGGAAGATCCCCGAGGAAGTCTTTGCCACCGGCGAGCAGCGCATCGTCGAGGATCTGCTCGATGGCGACCTCGCGCAGATCCATACGGGTACCGTGGCGCTTGGAATCCGACACGTCCTCTGCACCCCGCTGCGTCTGGTGCGCTATGTCGAGAAGGCAGAACAGCGGGGCAAGGACGAAGTCACCGGCGTGCTCTATCTGGACAGCAGGGAGCGCGGCGCTCTCAAGTCCACGGCGGCGCGGGCTGCGCTCGACACGCTCAGTGCGGAAGCGGCGCTCGCAATCGAAAACGCAAGGCTCTATCGCGAGGCACTCGAGAAGTCGAAGTTCGAGCAGGAACTGCGTGTCGCCGCGGGGATCCAGCGGGCGCTTCTTCCCCCCGGGTGCAAACAGGGCGCCTTTTTCGCGACAGCTGCCGTCTCAGTGCCAACGCGATCGGTCGGGGGAGACTTCTTCGACTACGTCGATCTGCCGTCGGACGCCTTCGGGTTCATTCTCGGCGATGTCGCAGGGAAGGGGCCTCCCGCGGCGCTGCTCGCCGCCGCGGCCCTCGGGATGTTCAGTACTGAGGCGACCTATCAGGGCTGCGCCGCTCCGGTGATGGCCCGGCTGAACAAGGGACTGTTTCGCCGCAACATCGACGCGAGGTATCTGACCGCGTTCTATGGAATCCTCAATCCGAGCGGACTGCTGCTCTACAGCAACGCCGGCCACAACGCTCCCGTGCTCCTGACCGACGGGGGAGTGCGACGGCTGGCCGCGGGCGGCATGGTCCTGGGGTTGTTCGAGGGGGCGACCTACGCGGAGGAACGGCTGCAGCTGCAACCTGGCGACACGCTGCTCTGTTTCAGCGATGGCGTGACAGAAGCATTGAATACGCGGAACGAGGAGTTTGGCGACGATCGGCTCGTGAGCTGCCTGCAATCGGTCCGCGGCGCCGCTCCACAGGCGATGCTCGATCGCGTGCTCGGCGAACTGCATGCGTTCTGCGGCGATGCCATCCAGACCGACGACATCACGATGGTGCTCGTGCGTTACGAGTCACGAACTTAGTCATCTCGTCATTTGGTCATCTGGTCATCTTGTGGAGAGCAAGAGCGGCATTGCCGGTTCTGTTTCAATGACCAGATGAAATGCCTGGATGACCAGGTACTGGATGACCAGATTCAGAGAGTCAGAGTGATAGTGACCGTGGTGCCGACGCCGCGCTCGCTGTCTACGCGAATCGACCCTCCCAGCAGCTCGATATTCCGCTTGGCAATCGTGAGCCCGAGGCCCGTGCCGGCCGCTCGTGTCGAGAAGTAGGGCTCGAAGATTCTGGCCCTGGCTTCGGCGTCCATGCCGATCCCTGTGTCGGTGACGGTGACGACGACGTCTGAGCCGTCGCCGGCGTGTGCGGCGCCAATCGTCAATCGACCGCCTCCTGGCATCGCGTGAAGCGCATTCTCGACGATGTTGGTCAGGGCGCGCGAGAACAGCGTCCGATCGAGCGGCACAAGGGGCAGTTCGTTCGCGGCTTCGACTTCGATCGCCACGCGGTCTGTCAGGCCGGTCCGATATGACGCCACGACGTCCTCGATGAGCGCAGGCAGGTCGGTGGGCTCCGGTCTCGCCGTCGGAGACGACGCGAAGCTCGAGAACTCGGCCGAGATCTGCCGGAGCAAGGTCACTTGCCGGAGGATGGCGTCGACGCAGCTGTCGAGAACAGGCGACAGCGGGCCTCCCTTGTCGAGATTGATGCGCCGGGCGTGTTCCGCGGACAGCTGGATTGGCGTCAGCGGATTCTTGATGTCGTGCGCCACCTGCCGCGCCATCTCCGCCCAGGCCTCCAGACGCTGTGTGCGTTCGAGCTCGAGGCGCTGACGCTGAAGGTCTGCAGCCATGTGATTGAAGTCTTCGACGAGACGGCGCAGCTCGTCTGAGGAAGTTGCCGCGACCCTGGCGTCGAGCTCGCCGCGAGCGATTCGGCGCGTGGCACGAGTCAGCCGGTTGACCGGATCGGCGATGCGCTCGGCCATCCAGTATCCAAGCGCGGAACCGACCAGGACGAACAGCACCGACGCGAAAAGCACGCGTCGATCCAGCTCGTCGATCTGGTCCTCGATCTCCTGACGCCTGAGGGTTTGCGGAACGGTGACGATCCCGTCGCGACCACCCGCGCGGACAGGAGCGCCTGCGAGCAGGTACTCCTCACCACCGATGGCCTCTTCGCCGACGAAGACCGGCATCCGGTCGATCACAATCGCCTGGTAGACCTCCGCCGGCGTGCGCGGGGGCAGCAGCCCGGAGGCAAAGAGGTCGCGTTCGCTCGTCGCCTGCAGCGTGTCGCGATCGAACAGATTGACAGCCTGACCGATCGCGCGCCCGACCACCATCATGATCTGGTCGTCGAGGACCTCTCGATTCCCGGCTCCACTCTCCTGGAGTGTCGCGTAGTCCTCGAGCAGCCGCTGGGCCACGGCGGCAGTCTGCACCGCGGCTTCTTCGATTTCGGCGCGAAACTGCGCCGCAAAGTATGCCCGGGTCGCGAGTGCCAGCACGATGACCGGGACCACAGCCGCGCCGACGAATGCGATGAACAGCTTCCGATAGAAGCTCGAGCGAATCTCTCGAAGGAGGACGCGCCCGCGCAGATGCGACCGCGGAACGATGATCGATCCGAGAGTGACGCCGCCCAGCAGGATCACGAAGACGACGCCCGAGAGCGCCGTCAGTTCGGCGAGATCCACCAGATATCCGAACCCGGTGATGGTCGGATATCCGAGCGCGTAGATCCCGCCGCGGTCGTTGAGGAAGTGCACGCGAAAGGCGGTGCCATCCAGCGTGAGCGTGTCCCACAGCGGTTCGCGGGAGGCGACCATCCGATCGAAGACACTGTCGGGCAGCGTCCAGACGCTCGTTCCCGATGTCTGAATCGGCGCGCGGCTCCACCCGTAGACCACGAACTCAAAATCCCGGTAGACGGCCTCATCTGCCGCCGGCCTCGGACCGAGCGAGGCCAGATAGGGGCTCTCGGACTGGATGAATGGCAGCGTCCGGTAGTCGAGCATCGCCCGGACGATGACGGAGCCAAGCCGGCGCCCGCCGGTGCAGATCGCGCGGCTCGCTCGCAGCACGTGTCGCTCGCTCGATCCGAACGGCGAGACTTCTTCAATGAGCTCCCAGTCGCAGGTTGCCGCGATGTGGATCGTTTCCGCAGAGTAGCCGGGCAGGTTCAAGGCAAAACGGCTGGTGAGCTGCCCGGCTGCCGTATAGAGCTCGACTGCAGACGTCAGCCGGTACGTGGCGAGATCGGTCTGCCGCCAGAGTGAGAAGGCCTGATCGGTCGTCGGTGCGCCTCCTTCCGCGGGAGGAGCGATGAACGCTTCGAGGGAGGGCAACGCATCGATGGCTTCGAGGGCGCCCCGGAGGCGCTCCTGGAGATCGTCGCGGAGATCGGCGGCCTGAGGCGCAAATTGGTCGGCGATCAGCTGCTCGCGGCTTTCATTCGCGAGGGCCCGCAGCGTCGGATACATCGCCAGGACCGGAACAACCAGCGCCAGAAAGAACGCCCCCAGCCGCGCCGCCTGCGACGCTCTGCGGGCTCGCGCACGGGGCCATGACAACGCTGCAGCGCATCCTCCGATTGTCGCGAGCGCAAAGAGCAACGGGGGAAGCGGGACCGGACCGAAGCGTGACGCGAGGGCGAGCGCCACCGCTGCGCCAACGGCCCACGAGAGTGCGGTGACCGGGCGCCAGCCGCGCGGGAACCTGAACGCGACGAGCGCGGCCCGGAGCATCAACGCAGCGCTCCAGATCACTGCGGCATGAAGAAGAACCAGGCCGCACGATGTCGCGAACCGATCGAGGGGCAGGAAGGTGAGCCGCAGGAGAGCGGTAACTGTCTCGCCGCCGAGGCCCGCCAGCAAGCGCTGGTAACCCCAGAGCCACACCGCGCCGGACGCGCCCGCGAGCGCGATCAGCGTCATCGCTGCTGCCATCCCGCCCCTGGACGTCAGGATCGGCGGCCGGGAGAGCCGCCTGCGTTCAACGAGGCCGAGCAGCAGCCACGTGACGGCCGTGAGTGCCAGTGCGCTGGCGATCGTCGTGAGAGGCAGAGTCGAGGCGGGCGGAGCGAGAAGCAGCGGCGCTGCGAATCGCACAATCGCGTACGCGACGGCGACTACCGAGACCAGCGCGGCTGTCGCGCTCACATACGTGCTCGCCTGTCTTGCGGCGCGGCGCCCGATCACGAGCGGTACGGCAGCAAAGAGAAGGCCCGCCGCCACGATCATCAGCGCCGCGCCAAGGGTCACGGCGCGCCATCGCTGCCGTGCGCTCTGGAGGTCGGCAGGATCGACCCGCGCTTCGACCAGCAACTGCCCGTCGCTCGCAGGGATGACGAACGTGTACGGGGAGGCGGGCGCCGGGTCGCCCAGCCGCGCCCTCAGGCGAACCGGCGCCAGCGACGTCGAGAGCGCGAAGGTATCGGAGAAGGCCGGCGACACCCGGACCTCGCCCAGAAGCTGCTCGACCACGACCGAGCCAAGGTGTGCTTCCGCCCGATCCGGGTCGTGGACAGGTTCGACACGCACGAGACGTGGTCCGAGCGCGCCTGGTGCGACGAACAGGGCCTGCGGGCCGCTGATGCGTTCCTCCGGCAGGTCGGAGACGCGTCCAGCCCAGGCGACGGGCTCGCCAGTGGGACCGTAGACGGTGATGCCGGCGGCTCGATCCCGGCCCTCCGGAAGGATCGCGCTCAACGTCTCGAACAGACGCCGTGCAGCGGCGGGTTCGCGCGATGCCGCGGCCACGAGACCGCGGTCGTTTGCGATCGGGTCAGCCAGGCCCGTCAAGACGTCGGCGCCTGCGGCGAAGCGCTCGGCCAGTTCGGCCTCGATTCGCTCGACGGCGACTTGATCGTCTGCGCCGAAGCGCTGGCGTTCGAACACGGAACCGGCGGCCCAGACGAGTGCCGCCAGAGCGAGACCCGACATGAAGCGCGCGAGGGAGCCGGTCACCTTCGCACAGAATACACGGGTGCTATAGTGAAAACCGATTGGAGCTCAAACGTCTCCTGAAACGTGGCGCGCTCATCGTGGGCGCCAATTGGCAGACCGTTGTTCTCCAGTTCCTCGCCCGCACAACGTTTCAGGCCCTGCTCGCCATCCCGGTTGTCGGCACCGCGGTCGTGATCGCAGTGCTCGTCGGAGCCAACCTCGCACGTCTGCTCGAAGGGGGCATTCGCGACATTCTCTCCGGCGTGATGGCAACGGTACAGTCCGAACCGATCGCCCTGGCGGCGTTCGGCATGGCCTTCGGCACGGCGCTGCTGGCCGGTACCGCCCTCATGGCCTTCGTCAAAGGCGCTACCGTTGGTGTCCTCGTCAAAGCCGAGGCGGAGACGGGCCCATTCGAGCTCGAGCCCTTGTTCCTGGACTCGTTTCGACACGCTTCGCGCGTTTCAATGCCGCGGTTGATCGAGGGCGGTACTCGACACTTCCGCCGCTTCCTCGTCGCGGGCATTCTGCAGCTGCTCGTCTACGGAGTTTCCGCTGCCGCGGGCGTCGTGCTCCTTGTCTATACGTATACGGCGGCCGAGGGATTCTTCCTCGTCATGGGCTGGGCGATCTTCGCGACGCTGGCGGCCGCCGTCCTTGCCGTGTGGATCACCATCGTCACGTTGTTTCACCAGCTGATGCAGGTCGTGATCGTGATCGACGGCATGGGCGTCCTCCCGGCGTTCGTGCGGGCAGTGCGCTTCGTTCGTTCAGACCTGCGCAGCGTTGGCAGCATCTTTCTGGTCCTGCTCGTCATCCTGATCGTTGCGACGCTGGCAGCCGCCCTGGCGTGGTCGGGTGTCGCCCTCGTAGCTTTTGTGCCGCTGGTCGGTCTGGCCGTCGTGCCTCTTCAGATTGCGGCGTTCGTCGTGCGAGGTCTGCTCTTCGAGTACATCGCCCTTATCGGTCTCGAAGCCTATGTCGCTCTCTACCGCAGGAACGCGGGGTACCCGGCCGCCGCATCAGACCCGACCGTGATTGGACCACGGTCGATCAGCGCGACGGGATGACGGAAGGGGCGTCGTCCGGGGCTGTCGAGTCGTCCGGGACTGTCGAGTCGTCCGGTTCGGCCGATGGTTCGTCGGGGGTGCTGGACGATCCGGATGGAGGTGCGGCCGGTCTGTCGGGCCGGGTGCGCTCTCGATCCGGCTGGTTGCCCCGGCCGCGCAGCGAGACAATCCCGGGAAGCGGAGCGACCTCCACGATCTCAGGTTCCACCGGTCGCCCCAGCGCGAGAAGCTGATCGCCCTCCGCAATGTCGCGGGTAATCACGACGACGATCGGGGTCCATGAGTCTTCGATGACGTAGGGCGATGTCGCCAGATCGCCGGGCAGCCGCGCTTGTCCGGCGCTCTCGCCGTTGTCGCGAAGGAACGCAGGAAGAGTCGGCACGAGACCTGAGACCAGAATCGCTGGACCTGCGAGCACCGGGGGGCCGTTGGGCCGAAGGGGGAGCGCGGCGTACCAACGCTGGGCACCGTGCCCGCGGTCGAGCGCACGCAAGACGTTGTCGAGTGACACGAAGTACACGTGGCGATCGTCGAGCGCCGGACGTCCGACGATCGTACCCCCCGTTCGCCAGCGCCACTCGATCCCGCCGGAACGAGGGTCGATCGCGTAGAACCATCGATCAGCGGAGCCCGCAAAGATTCGATCGTCGAGCGCCAGGATGTCGGATGGCGCCCCGCCGAGCTTCTGCTCCCAGAGCAGGGTGCCGGTCTCGACCTGGAGTGCGACGATACGTCCGTCGCTGAGCGGGACGTAAACGCGGTCCGCGGCCAGCGCCGCTGCTGCGCTCGGCGCAATGCCTGTTTCGTACTGCCAGAGCAGATGCCCGTCCACCGCGCGATATGCCGAGACGACGCCGGCCTGGGACAGGGTGATCAGCCAGCCGATGTCCCAGGCGATGGGCGCCGCGAGGGGATCCGACAGGGCGAGCCGCCATGCGATGGAGCCGTCGGATCGCTTCAACGCGAGGAGCTCGCCGCTGGTTTCGACGAAGACGAGGCTCTCGCCGACCGCCGGGCGCGTGACAGGAGAGACCTCGGCAACCCAGCGACGGGCGCCGCGAGTGAGATCGAAGGCTTCGAGGCGCTCGCCGTCGAGTGGAATGTAGGCGTGTGCGCCTTCGAAGGCGGGAGGCGCGCTGAGCGCAGCGCCGAGCGGCTGTGACCAGAGCGGACGCAACGACAACGCGCCGTCACTCGCAGGGCGAGCGCGGTTCTGGCGTTGCGCGCTCAGTGTGGCGCCGAGCACGACGAGCGCCACGAGCGCCACGAGCGCCACGACAATACAACATCTTGTGGTTCGCTCGATCACCACACCGCTATAATAGCGTCAATCACTTCGACCCTCCGACGCGTCCAGAGCAGATCTTCGTGAGCCACCAAACCATCATCGTTCTCGACTTCGGGTCGCAGTACACGCAGCTCATCGCACGCCGCCTGCGGGAGCTGTCGGTCTATTGCGAGATCTGGGCGCCGGACACACCCGCGGAGCGTATTCACGCGCGGCAGCCCGTCGGCATCATTCTCTCGGGCGGCCCGCGCAGCGTGTCCGATGCGGGCGCGCCGAAGTGCGATCCCGCAATCTTCGACCTTGGCCAGCCCGTGCTGGGCATCTGCTACGGCATGCAGCTCATGACCTCCGTGCTCGGCGGCGCGGTGGCTCCTGCATCTCAACGCGAGTTCGGCCACGCGACGGTCAAGGTCGCAGAGTCTGCGGTGCTCTTCGCTGGGCTGCCTCCTGAGATCCGTGTCTGGGCGAGTCACGGGGACTATGTGGCCGCCGCGCCGCCCGGTTTCGCGGTCGTCGCGACGAGCGCAAACGCTCCCGTCGCGGGGATGGCCGACCTGACTCGAGGCCTGCACGCGCTCCTGTTCCATCCGGAAGTCGTGCACACAGAGCACGGCCTGGAGATTCTGCGGAACTTCGCGTACGGCGTGTGCGGATGCACCGGCGACTGGACGATGGCGTCGTTCGTGGAGGAGGCGACGGAGCGTATCCGTGCGAAGGTCGGCGACGGACGGGTGGTGTGCGCGCTCAGCGGAGGCGTCGATTCGACGGTTGCGGCGCTGCTGATTCATCGCGCGGTCGGCGATCGCCTGACCTGCATCTTCGTTGACAACGGCGTGCTGCGGCTGGACGAGGCCGCTCAGATCACGAAGCGGTACCAACGCCTCAAGCTTCCGCTGGTCGCCGTGGACACGAGCTCGCTCTTTCTCGAGCGGCTCGCCGGCGTGGTCGATCCTGAGAAGAAGCGGAAGATCATCGGTGCGACGTTCATTGACGTGTTCGAGGCCGAGGCCGCGAAGCTCGGACAGGTCGATTTCCTCGCCCAGGGGACGCTTTATCCAGACGTCATCGAATCGGTGGCGATCGTGGGGCAGTCGGCGCTCATCAAGAGTCATCACAACGTCGGCGGTCTGCCCGAGCGGATGCGGATGGCGCTCGTCGAGCCGCTCCGCGAGCTGTTCAAGGACGAGGTCCGCGCCGTCGGCAGGAAGCTGGGCCTCGACGAGGAGTTCGTCGTGCGTCAGCCCTTCCCGGGTCCGGGTCTCGCCGTGCGGATCCTTGGAGAGGTGACCGAGCCGCGATTGAGGCTGCTGCGCAGGGCGGACGCGGTCGTTGCGGAAGAGGTCAGGCGTGCAGGATGGTACGAGCGCCTCTGGCAGAGCTTTGCCGTGCTGCTGCCGGTGCAGAGTGTCGGTGTCATGGGCGACGAGCGCACCTACGAATACACGGTGGCGATTCGGGCGGTCGAGAGCCGCGACGGCATGACGGCGGACTGGGCGCGCCTGCCGCACGATCTGCTGGCGCGCATCTCGTCGCGCATCGTGAACGACGTCCGCGGGATCAACCGGGTCGTGTACGACATCAGCTCGAAGCCCCCGTCGACGATTGAGTGGGAATGAAGCGGTGATGATGCCAGAGGTTCAGCGTGGCGCCTGAGTTCGTCCATCTCCACCTGCACACCGAGTATTCGCTGCTCGACGGCGCCTGCCGTATCGACGAACTGCTCGACGAAGCCGTGCGTCTGAAGATGCCGGCGCTCGCCGTCACCGAGCACGGCAACATGTTCTCGTCGGTCATCTTCCATGACCATGCGCGGGCACGCGGGCTGAATCCGATCCTTGGCTGCGAGGTGTACGTCGCGCCGGGCAGCCGCCTCACGAAGAGCGGGAATCCCGGCGAGACGCAGAATCACCTCGTGCTGCTGGCGGAGACCTCCGAGGGGTATCACAACCTCATCAAGCTGGTGTCCTCCGGGTACACGGAAGGCTTCTACTACAAGCCGCGCATCGACCGGGAGCTGCTCGCCCAGCACTCGAAGGGGCTGATCGGTCTGAGCAGCTGTCTGAAGGGCGAAGTCGCCGAAGGGCTGTCGCATCATCAGGAGCGCAAGGCGCTCGACGCCGCTGCGGCGTATCGCGACATTCTTGGCACGGGCAACTTCTTCCTCGAGATGCAGTGGCACGGGATCGAGGAGCAGCGGACGGTCAACACGAGATTGCCGGCGATCGCGCGGGACCTGGGACTGCCGCTCGTCTGCACGAACGACGTGCACTATCTGCGCGAAGCCGATGCCCATCCGCACGACATCCTGCTCTGCATCGGCACGGGCAAGGCGTTCAGCGATCCCAAACGGCTCCGCTACGACGCCAAGCAGTTCTTTCTGAAGACGCCCGAAGAGATGGCCGCGGCCTTCAAGGACTTTCCCGAGGCACTGGCGAATACCGTCCGCATTGCCGAGCGGTGCAACGTGCGGCTGGCCGAGGGGGAAAACCATCTGCCGAACTTCGACGTCCCGCCAGGCTTCACGCTGGACGGGTACTTCGAACATGTTGCGCGCGAGGGATTCGCTCAGCGCCTTCCGCGACTGAAGCAGCTGGCGGACGCCGGCCTCCTGCGGCACACGATCGACGAGTACGAGCGCCGCCTCTCGTACGAGCTGGAGATGATCCAGCGCATGAAGTACCCCGGCTATTTCCTGATCGTCTGGGACTTCATCCGGTATGCGCGCGAGCAGGGCATCCCCGTCGGTCCAGGGCGAGGGTCGGCCGCGGGGAGTCTCGTCGCCTACTGCATGCGGATCACCGACGTCGATCCGATCGACTTCGACCTCATCTTCGAGCGCTTCCTCAATCCCGAGCGCGTGTCGCTGCCGGATATCGACATCGACTTCTGCGAGCGGCGCCGCGGCGAAGTGATCGAGTACGTCACGCGGAAGTACGGGCGGGAGAACGTCGCGCAGATCATCACGTTCGGCACGATGAAGGCGAAGGCCGTCGTGCGTGACGTTGGACGTGTCCTCGAGATGCCGTTCGGCGACGTGGACAAGGTCGCCAAGCAGATTCCATCGGCCCTCGACATGACCCTGGACAAGGCGCTCGACGAGAGCCGGCCGCTCAAGGACATGGAGGAGAACGACCCCAAGGTCCGGGAGCTCCTGAGCGTCGCCCGTCGTCTGGAGGGGATGACTCGGCATGCATCCGTGCATGCCGCCGGCGTCGTGATCGCGCCTCGAGCCATTACGGAGTATGCGCCGCTCTACAAGGGCGCCCGCGACGAAATCACGACGCAGTGGTCCATGAAGGAGATCGAGCGGATCGGTCTCCTCAAGATGGACTTTCTGGGCCTCAGCACCCTGACGCTGATCTTCGACGCAATCGAAGAGATCAAGCGAACGACCGGCGAGACACTCGACATCGACGCCGTCCCGCTCGACGATCCAAAGACGTACCAGATCTTCCAGGACGGACAGACCTACGGCATCTTCCAGTTCGAGAGCAGCGGGATGCGGGACATTCTGAAGAAGGCCCGCCCGCAGCGGCTGGACGATCTGATCGCATTGAACGCCCTCTACCGCCCCGGTCCGCTCCGCAGCGGAATGGTCGACGACTTCATCGCGCGCAAACAGGGCAGGACGGAGGTGAAGTACGAGCTCCCGCAGCTCGAGCCGATCCTGTCGGACACCTACGGCGTGATTGCCTACCAGGAACAGGTCATGCGCATCTCGAATGTGCTGGCCGGTTTCAGTCTCGGCGAAGCCGACCTGCTCCGGAAGGCGATGGGGAAGAAGAAGGCCGATGTCATGGCGGCCATGCGTGCGAAATTCGTGGACGGCGCGAAGTCGAACAGCATCAACGAGAAGAAAGCCGCGCACATCTTCGACCTGATGGAGCACTTCGCCGGGTACGGGTTCAACAAGTCGCACTCGACTGCGTATGCCTTCCTGGCGTATCAGACGGCGTATCTGAAGGCGAACTACCCGTGGCACTTCGCCGCGTCTTTGCTGACGATTGAAGCGCAGAACACGGACAAGCTGTCGCTGTATCTCGGCGAATGTCGCGAGCGTGGGATTCCCGTGCTGCCCCCGGACGTCAACGAGAGTGAGCTCCGATTCACGGTGACGCCGGACGGCGTGCGTTTCGGACTGACCGCCGTAAAGAATGTGGGCGATGGCGCCATTCAGTCGCTCCTCGACGTACGCGCCAGGCGCGGCCGGGTCGAGTCGCTCCATGCGCTCTGCGAGGATCTCGATCTGCGGCTGGTCAACAAGCGTGTCCTCGAGAGCCTGGTGAAGGCCGGCGCGTTCGACTCGTTGTCCGCCGACGGAGGGGACACCGCCCCGGTGCCGACCCGGAATTTCCGGCCGAGACTCATGGCCGCGATTGACGTCGCCGTCGAGCACGGTGCCCGGCATCAACGGGATCGCGACGAAGGGCAGGCGCAGCTGTTCGGATTCCTCGAGCCAACCGAGGAGGGAGACCCGACGCGCTTCGCGTTCCCGCTGCCCGAGGCGTCGCCATGGACGGAGTCCGATCAGCTCGCCTTCGAGAAGGAGACGCTCGGTCTCTACTGGAGCGGCCACCCGGTAGACCGCTACGCCGACGACCTCAAGGCATTCGGCGCCCGAAGGACGGCCGAGCTTGCCGATGCGCCCGTCAATGGGTCACGGAGCGACGGATGGGGACCGGGTGGGCCCAAGCCCATCGAGCCTGACACGAGCGTGGGTGGGGTGGTCGCTGCGTGCCGCCAGCTGAAGACCCGTAAAGGCGACCGGATGGCCGTTTTCACGCTGGAAGATGCTCAGGGTGGGGTGGAAGTCATCGCCTTTCCTGAGGCCTACCAGAAGGCCGCCAGCCTGATCGAAACGGGCACGATGCTGCTCGTCCGTGGCAAGCTGGAGCGTGACGACGACTCGACTCGGCTGCTGGCCTCCGAGATCCTGCCCATCGAGGCGCTTCAGGAGCGCCTTGCCAGGGAAGTGGCCATCCGCGTCCGCATGCCTGCCAATCACGAGGCGTTCCGCGCGCTGGGTGAGATCTTCTCGAGGCACAGGGGTGACCGGCGGATCTCGTTTGAGATCGAAGTCGCCTCGGAGGCCCGGCCGTTCCGCGTGAAGGCAGATGTCTCATCCCAGATTCGGGTCAGGCCGTCGTCGACGCTCGTCGCCGAAGTGGAGCGGGTGATGGGGCAGGGCGCAGTGACGCTGCGATGAGCGTGCGAGCCGGACATGCCTGAGATTCTGGACTTCGAGGAACCGATCGGCGTTATCCAGAAGGAGATCGACGCCCTGACGCTGCTGCCTCGCACAGAGGCACGCGACCGGGAGATCGCGTCACTGCGGACGCGCATCGACTCGGTGCGCAAGGATCTCTATGCGTCGCTGACACCCTGGCAGCGAGTGCTGGTGGCGCGTCATCCGAGCCGTCCGGGCCTGGAGGACATCAGCCGGCGGCTGTTTACCGAGTTCACCGAGATTCACGGCGACCGCCGGTTCGCCGACGATCACGCGATGATGACGGCGCTCGCCGCGTTTCACGGCCAGCCGGTGATGGTCGTGGGACACGTCAAGGGACGGGACACCAAGGAGAAAATCTTCCGCAACTTCGGCTATGCGCGGCCCGAGGGGTACCGGAAGGCCATTCGCGCGATGCGGCTGGCGGAGAAGTTCCGGCGTCCCATCATCGCGTTCATCGATACGCCGGCGGCCTATCCAGGCATCGAGTCCGAGGAACGTGGCGTCGCGGAAGCCATCGCCGCCAATCTGCGGGACATCACCCTGCTCGATGTGCCAATCGTGGTCGTGGTGAGCGGCGAGGGCGGGAGCGGCGGGGCGCTCGGCATCGCCATCGGCGATCGCATCCTGATGCAGGAGTTTGCAATCTACAGCGTGATCCCGCCCGAGGGATGCGCGGCGATTCTCTGGCGTGACTCGAGCAAGAAGGTCGAGGCTGCAGAGGCGCTGAAGCTGACGGCGCCCGACCTGCTTCAGGCAGGCATCATCGATGAGATCGTCCGTGAGCCGCACGGCGGTGCACACACCGATCCGGACCAGGCCGCGCAATTGCTCGACGCTGCAATCGTGCGGGCGCTGGCCGAGGTCAGTGCCTTCGACTCGGCGACACGGCTCGATCGCAGGTATGAGAAGTTCCGCCGGATGGGACGTCTCGGCGTCGATTTCGTAGACGAGACCAGCGGATGATTCCTCCGCGCTGGCGGATGAAGCCGTGCGACGAAGAGGCGGCGCAGGTGCTTGCCTCGGAGTTCGGCGTGGCCCCCGCGGTGGCCCGGCTCCTGTGCCAGCGCGGCCTCGGGAATCCTGAAGACGCTGCTCGCTTCCTGAAGCCCTCGCTCGACCATCTCCACGACCCGCTCCGCCTCGCGGACATGCGCGTGGCCGTGGATCGCATTCTCGCCGCGATTGCGCGCAGGGAACGCATCGCGATTCATGGCGACTACGACGTGGACGGCATCACGTCGACGGTCATTCTGAAGCGGGCACTGGAACTGCTGGGAGCGGACGTCGTTCACTTCATCCCGGAACGTCTCAAGGACGGATACGGGCTGCAGCCGGCCACCATCGACAGACTTCACGCAGAGGGTGTGCAGCTGGTGGTGTCGGTGGACTGCGGCATTCGCGGGGCAGAGGCCGCGTGGCGCGCACGTGAGCTGGCGCGCGATCTGTTCTTCACGGATCACCACGAGCCGGACACCGAGTTGCCGGCTGCCGTGGCCGTGATCAACCCGAGGAGACCTGACGGCGCGGAGCCGGAC